>JAUNNJ010000127.1 GCA_030531495.1 Bacteroidales bacterium | reverse complement strand
ATTTGTGAGATTTTGCTTAAATTTGTAGATTGATAGATAATGATATGAATCTTTTCGAAAAATCTTTAGAATTATGAAAAAAATATTTATCTCTCTCGTATTATCGGTTATTGCCTTGAATGTTGGCGCTATTCAGTACATTTCGGGCAAATTGGTGTTTGACCTCAACACCACCAATCACACTGCCGAGGTTTTGGCATTTAGAACAGACTTGACTGCGGCCGACAAAGCCAATGTGAATATTCCGCTCTATGTCACCTACAACAGTGTTCAATACAATGTTGTGGGCATCTATGACCATGCCTTTGAGAATGAAACCGATTTGAAGAAAATCACCATCACTAAGAACGTTCAGCACATTGCCCCAGCCACATTTGTTAATGGTGCATCGTCGCTTGAAGCCATCAATGTGGATGCGAGCAACACAGCTTATTCATCGGTTGACGGTATCCTCTACAACAAAAATCAAACAGTGCTCTACCGCTGCCCTGAAGCCTTCAGTGGCGCGAGCGCCGATGGAACAATAGCCTACAATTATCTTCCCAAGACGGTGACCACTATCGGGCAAAATGCGTTCTATCAATGCGCGAAATTGTCGTCTATTAGACTCCGTTATGGCGTTGAGTCCGTAGGCGAAGGAGCGTTTATGGGAAGCGCTGTGAAAACCCTGCTCATCCCAAGTTCTGTGACTTCGGTTGGTGCGAGAGCCTTTAAGGACTGTCCCAAGTTGTCGTTTTTCTACTTCAACCTCGCAACACCTCCAGCAATTGGTGCCGATATGCTTGAAGTTTCAAATAGCAGATTGATAACTATTTATGTACCTGCCGAGTCGGTAGATGCTTACAAGGCTGCCAATGTGTGGAAAGATTATTCTAATGCAATCAAGCAAGGCGCTTACGACTTCGAAGCCTATTACGGATTTGAAGTTTTTGGCCTATGGGGGGCTGGGGAGTATAAGAGTGAATTTACCATCACCAGCAATAAGCCCGAGACCATCAACGGCAAAGAGTATGCAGGCCGTGTGCGTGTTACCAATGTGTCGAGCTATGGCAACAGAAGTTTCCCGGGTAACGATTCAATATGTTTCAACATGGGCGATGGCGTGAATGAATACGTTGGCGGTCCTCTGTATGCTGTCACAAGCATTGGCAGTCGGGCATTTGAGGCCAACAACTTTGACTTCAATCTGTATTTGGGCGCAAATGTCGATACCATCAGGCCGTATGCGTTTAAGGGTACATCGCACATGAACAAGCTCGTCTTCAACCGCTCCCTCAAGTATATTGGAGAGTCGGCATTTGAAGGCTGCCACATCCCTCACGACATCATCTTGCCTTACGGCATAAAGACAATGAGTGGCCCTTGTTTCAAGTACAACAATATGGAACGTATCCTCATCCCTTCGTCGGTTGTATCCTTGGGGGAAGCATTTGTTTCTGGTTGCTCATCTTTGAAAGAGATTTACCTGAATAGAAAGTCGTTTGCAAATACCGATAACCAGTGGGAGTTTACTAATGTGCCTTCTGATTGCAAGCTTTTTGTGCCCACAGGAAGCGAGGATGCATACAAAGCCAATGGCAAGTGGAAGAGGTTCAACATTTCGGCTGGAGCTTTCGACTTCGCTCGTGGCAACGATTGGTTCAACAGTCTGTATCGCGTGACTATAACAGAGGAAACCGAGACGCTTTACACCGATGTTCCAAATTGTGCCGGATATGGCATGTATGTCTATCATCCCAATCACGCTCAAGTGTCGGACACCGAGTTCATTGGCGCTAAATATGAAACTTTAGGCGATAAGTCATATATCATAGGCAAAATCGGCGATAAATGTCTGGTTAACTGTAAACAAATCAAGAAGATTGATTTGCAGAACATGAAATATTTGCTGACTATCAATCCCTTCGCATTTGCGGGCACAGGTATCACCGAGATGGGTGTGCCCAAGAATGTAAGTACTATCGGAGAGGGTGTCTGGAATTATTGCGAAAACCTCAGAGAACTTTGCATTTTGAATTCTTATCCTACGATAGGTGGACAGTTTTTCCGCGACAACGCCGACGACTTCACCTGCTATGTGAAGTGGACCAGTGTGGCAGCATTCCAGAGAGAAGCGATGACATGGACCAGTTCGTCGTTGCCATTGCCAATCAACCGCATCAATGCCTGGGTGGCTTATGACGACAATCACGGCGACGTAGATGCAATTAGTATAAATCATCCTGTAGACTGGAAAGCGAGTGCACTGGATGCATGGGTGGTTTCGGATTACGATACCAACACCCACAAGGCATTGCTCAAGAAGGTAGAATACACTTCCGACAATAAGGGCGTGATTTTGGCCGACTTTGAAAAGAATCGCCTTTATTTGCTCAAGCGTCCTCAAGTGCCGTTTACCGACAAGAAGAATTTGCTCGTGGGTACAGCTACCCAATCTGTAGATGTGTATGAGCAAAATGTGGGCTACTACTTTGACAGCAGAGACATTCGCTTCCGCCGCCCATCATCACACTTCTTTACCGCTAATTGCGCACCCTACCTGAAACTCACAAGCGCTCAGGCTGGCGACACCAACGAAATCGCTATTGACTTCGGAGGATTGTTGGGCGACGTGAATGCCGACGGCATTGTGAATGTGAGCGATGTTACAGCCCTTATCAACAAGATTCTCGGCACCGCATCATATAGCGACAGCGTGTGCGACATCGACGGCAATGGCACTGTAAACGTATCCGACGTTACCGCCCTCATCAACCTCATCCTCGGCTAAGAGGATGAGCTCGGCAAGGTGAGCAGCGGTGTGTCAGCATAGCTGGCGCCGCGAAAAGCGAACCTTGTCAACATTCCCTCATCCTCGGCTAACTCAGGTAGAGGATAAGTGTCAAGAATTAAGGAATTAAAGATTTTTTTAATCAGAATTGAATTAAACCAATTATTTCTTTAATTCTTTAATTCTTGATTATGATTTTAGAATATTGGCCGCTTCCTTGCGAAACTGGGAAGCGGTCTGATTTTTTGAGGAGTGACGCATCTTTCGAGTCGTCATGGGCAGCGGCCATCATCCATTCACTAATATCATTAATTTCCTCAAACCTGAAAGTTTTATGGGTTAAGTGACTATATTTATAAAAAAAACATCTATCTTTGTAGCGAAATAAGTATAGATGAGCATTTTGTGGAATTTATGATTAGAATTGATGCCACTGAATTCTCCATTTTTTTGATATAAATCAAATCACGATAATTATGAAAAAGTTATTACTATCTTTAGTTTTAGCAGTGGTGGCTATTTGTGCTTCCGCTGCCGTGGGTGACACTTTCTCTGTTGGCAACCTTTCGTATGTTGTTACCGGAGATGCTACTACCATCAATTATGCTTCTGTGCATGTCACAGGTTTGAGCGCAACAGGTAAGTCAACCTCCAGCCTCGGCCTCGTGATTCCATCAACAGTGACATACAACGGTACCGTCTACCGCGTTACTTATGTTCAGCCATCTGCGTTTGCCAACCAGTCGAACATTGTAAACGTAAACATCCACTATGGTGTTACCGACTTGAATGAAGGCGCATTCAAAAACTGTACAGGTATCACGTATGTGCGCCTGCCAAGTTCTATGCGCTATATCTACAGCAAAGTATTTGAAGGCTGTACGTCGCTGAAGAATGTGTATATTGCAAACCCAGACCCAACGAGCGGTGTATTCAACAGTGACGCATTCCCTTCCAACAGCGGTATGACGCTTTTTGTGCCAAGGACCAACGCAAATTCGGTCCACTTATATAAAGCAAGAAAATGCTTTGAAAAATTTGCAACTATCAGCAAGAGTTCAATGGCCTACGACATCTATTGCTCCGATGGCGCCTACCTTTGCGTCACAAGTGGTCCAACCAAGACCACTCGTGGCGAAATGACAATGGTGGGCTTTAACGGCTCTGCAAGCAGGGTTACCGATGGGGCATTCGTCCCCTCTTGTGGCTCCGGCAATTATAGCTTTGATAATTACAGTTATGATTTTGTGGCTGTGTCAGACAGCGCTTGTTTAAGCAACTCCGATCTTAAGAGCGTGAACATTTCTGCCTGTACAAAGCTGACAACACTCGGTAAGAATTCGTTCAAATATTGCGTCAACATGACCTCTTTCGCCATGGCCACCACAAGTTTGAAAGAAATAAAATCGGGGGCATTTTTTGGATGCATAAGCTTAACAAGCATCACCATTCCATCGGGTGTGACTTCTTGCAGTCCCTATTTTGTGGATGGATGCTCAAGTTTGACCACAATCAATGTTCATTCCAGCAACACCATGTACTCTTCTTATAGCGGCATGCTCTACGACAAGACACAAACCAAATTGTTAAGATGCCCAGAAGGTTTTAGCGGTACATCTTTAGTGAGCGCAAATTCTTTCCCATCCCAAATGATAAAAGTGGGCGAATATGCTTTCTACGGATGCTCAAAGATTAAATATGTGTATCTCCCCTATGGTGTTCAACTAGTGTCGAGTTATGCTTTCACAAATTGCGCCAATCTGCTTACAATGAAAGTTCCAAGCTCTGTTACTACTTGGGGCAATTCTGTGTTTGGTGGCTCCACGAAACTGGAACTGCTGTATATGAACATGCAAAGACCTCCAGCCGTGCGCGACGAAGAATTCAAAAATATAGAGAGGACCACACTGGTGGTGCCTTACTCTTCATGGAACAGCTATAAGACTGCTGAGGGATGGAAGACTTGGAAAAACATCAAGCTCGGTGCATTCGACATTGCCGCATTCGACTTCGTAAATGCAACCACAGGACAAGCATGGAGCACAAACTACACCATCCACAGCAACGAACGAGTGAAAATCAACGGCAAGAGCTACGATGGACGTGCAAAATTAGTGTGGGTAGACAGAAATAATGCTACCGGCGTTTTGAAGATTCCTGAATATATAACCGAACCCACTTCAAACAAGAAGTATGCCGTTACGGCCATCGATTCAAAAGTGGCTGACGATGGCTTCGGAGCTGATGTTTCGCTCACACTGGGTGAAAACGTCGACACTATCAGCGAATCGGCATTCTCCGGTCGCACCAGTTTAATCAACCTCACCCTCAACGCGAACCTGACACACATCGCAGAGTATGCTTTCTACACGGCTCTTTCATTTAAGATAAAAGTAGAGACATAGTATCCCTTACCCGGTTCA
>JAUNNJ010000126.1 GCA_030531495.1 Bacteroidales bacterium | reverse complement strand
GTCACCGCCGAGATGCTCACCGACGCCCTCATCGCCCACCACAAGTCCCTCGCCAACCCAGCCCAAGCCGCCTCCAAAGCCGAAAACCTCATCCCCGCCTCCCTCCTCGCCAAAATCATCCCCCTTCCTCCCAGAAACAATTAAAAATAGGAGTTGATTGGGTTGAAACGGATAAAAAAAAGAGTTCATACACCTATTTTAAATAGATATAAATTGCACACAAACTCTCATTTAATTTTGCACATTATACAATTAAATGTGCAACTTTTGTGGATATGTCGCAAATTTTCAGTATCTTTGCAAGCCTAAAACAATAAGTTAGTTAGATAGTATTTCTGTAATCAAAAGATTGTTTACGAATATTTATTTAATTTGATTGATTTTCAAGTATTTATATTATAATCCAAAAGGTTAATGAAGACAATTTACACATTCGGCAATGGTAATGCCGAAGGACGCGCCGACATGAAAGAACTTCTTGGCGGCAAAGGTGCCAATTTGGCTGAAATGAACCTTATCGGTGTTCCTGTTCCTCCAGGTTTTACAATCACTTGTGATGTTTGTAAAATCTATAATGAACAAGGCCGTGAGGCAGTGGTTAATCTGATTAAGGAAGATGTAATCAAATCTGTACATCATATTGAAAGCCTTACAGGTTATAAATTCAATGATCCTGAAAACCCACAGCTCGTTTCTGTACGTTCTGGTGCTCCTGTTTCTATGCCAGGTATGATGGATACCGTATTGAACCTGGGTATTAACGATGAAGTTGCAGAAACTCTTGCAAAAAAATCTGGCAATGAACGTTTCGCTTGGGATAGCTATCGTCGTTTCGTACAAATGTATGGTGACGTGGTTCTGGGAATGAAGCCACAAAACAAGACTGACATCGATCCATTTGAAGAAATTATCGAAGCAGTTAAGACTGCTAAGGGGGTTAAGTTTGATACTGAACTCGATGTTGACGACTTGAAACAACTCGTTAAACTCTTCAAGAAAGCTGTTAAGGAAAATACTGGCAAGGACTTCCCTACAGATGCTTGGGATCAACTTTGGGGCGCAATCTATGCTGTGTTCGACAGCTGGAACAACGAACGCGCAATCCTTTATCGCCAAATGAACCAAATTCCAGAAAGCTATGGTACTGCAGTTAATGTCCAAGCCATGGTTTATGGTAACATGGGTGAATCTTCTGCAACTGGTGTTTGCTTCTCTCGCGATGCTGGTACAGGTGAAAACCTCTTCAATGGTGAATACCTTATCAATGCACAAGGTGAAGATGTTGTTGCTGGTGTTCGCACTCCTCAACAAATTATGACAGAAGGTAGCCGTCGTTGGGCTAAACTGCAAGGTATTAGTGAAGAAGAACGCAAGACCAAATATCCTTCACTCGAAGAAACAATGCCTGAATGTGCAGCTCAGCTTGTAGAAATTCAAGCTCGTCTTGAAGACCACTACAAGGATATGCAAGACATGGAGTTCACCATCCAAGATGGTAAACTTTGGTTACTCCAAACTCGTAACGGTAAGCGCACAGGTGCTGCTATGGTTAAGATTGCGATGGATCTTCTCCGTGAAGGTGAAATCGACGAAAAGACCGTTCTTAAGAGAATGGAACCAGGCAAACTTGATGAACTTCTCCACCCTGTATTTGACAAGAGCGCTGTAAGCTCTGCTCAAGTTATGGCAAAGGGTCTTCCTGCATCACCTGGTGCTGCAACTGGTAAGATCGTTTTCTTTGCTGATGATGCAGAAGAATGGGCTCAACGCAATGAAAAGGTGATCATGGTTCGTATCGAAACATCTCCTGAAGACCTTCGTGGTATGACTGTAGCTCAAGGTATCCTCACTGCACGCGGTGGTATGACTTCTCACGCAGCTGTAGTTGCTCGTGGTATGGGTAAGTGCTGTGTGTCTGGTGCTGGTGAAATTAAGGTTGACTATAAGGCTAAGACAGTTAAGATGGGTGGCAAGACCTATAAAGAAGGTGATTGGATTTCTATCAATGGTTCAACCGGTGAAGTTTATGATGGTCTCGTTTCAACTGTAGAAGCTGACATCAGCGGTGACTTCTCTGCTATTATGAACCTTGCAGAAAAGTATACTAAGATGAAGGTATACACCAATGCTGATAGCCCTCGCGATGCTAAGGTCGCTCGCAAGTTTGGTGCCGTTGGTATCGGCCTTTGCCGTACAGAACACATGTTCTTTGAAGGCGATCGCATCAAAGCAATGCGTGAAATGATTATTGCTGACTCTGTAGAACGTCGTAAAGTTGCTCTCAATAAGCTTCTCCCACTCCAACGTGGCGACTTCGAAGGTATGTTCGAAGCTATGGACGGTTATGATGTGACTATCCGTCTCCTCGATCCACCATTGCACGAATTCGTTCCTCATCAGCTCGAAACAATGCGTGAACTCGCCAACGAAACAGGTATGAAACTCGACAAGATTAAGCAAATCTGCTCTTCACTTGAAGAATTCAACCCAATGCTTGGTCACCGTGGTTGCCGTCTGGGTAACACCTATCCAGAAATCACTGAAATGCAAGCTCGTGCTATTATCGAAGCTGCTCTCAATGTGAAGGCTCGTGGTATCGACGTACATCCAAAGATCATGGTTCCATTGGTAGGCGTAAAAGAAGAAATCAAGCGTCAAGCTGATATCATCAACAACACTGCTAAGCAAGTGTTTGCAGAACGTGGCACAACTGTAGCATACAAGGTTGGTACTATGATTGAAATTCCTCGTGCAGCCCTCGTTGCTAATGAGATCGCAGAAATCGCCGACTTCTTCTCATTCGGTACTAACGACCTTACTCAGATGACTTTCGGTTATTCACGCGATGATGCTCCTAAGTTCCTTGGCCAATACAAGCAACTTGGCATTATCAAGAATGATCCATTCGAAGTCCTTGACCAATCAGGTGTAGGTCAACTCGTGAAAATGGGCACCGAACGTGGTCGCTCAACCAAGCCCGAACTCAACGTCGGTATCTGTGGCGAACACGGTGGTGAACCTTCATCAGTCAAGTTCTGCGCATCGCTCAACCTCGACTACGTCTCTTGCTCACCATACCGTGTGCCAATCGCACGCGTAGCAGCCGCCCAAGCCGCAGTAGAAGCAGAATAAGAATTTTCGTGAATTCGTAAATGTTGGTGCAAATATCTGAAATACAGATATTTGCACCTTTTAATTTTAAATATAGGCAAGAAGGAAGTGGGAAACAATCGAGTTTCAGGAATTGCTTAATAATCAGGCGTTTAATTTCTTTTCCTTAACCTTGTTTCATGTGGCTATAGGCTAATTTAACAAGTTTGTTTACCAAATTTTGCCCCTGTTTACCAAAAATTGATGGCTGTTTTTGCAGCTTATATTATATGAATACGCGCTATTGCGTACAATCATATAAATTCATAATTTGGCTACACTTAAAGCAGCAGTAAGAACAAAAAGAAAGGACGGTATGTATGTTGTGTACATCCGCGTTACTCACAATCGTCATGTCAAGTACATAAGGACATCATGGATGGTCGATGACAAAGGATTGAGCAGGGACAAACAGGATGTCATTGATCCATTTGTTTCAGAGCAAACCTCAAAGGTCATTGCTTGGTACTACAGTATGCTGAACAGATTGGATACACAGAACTGGACAGCAAAGGAAATCGTTGATTTTATTCAGTTTGGCAAGGATGGTATATCATTCTCAAAGTATACTCGCAAGCATATCGACAAAATCAGTTTGAGGGAATGACAGACATTCCATTCACATACGAGGAATTCGAGGCTACACGTTCGAAACTGATTTCTGATGTCAATCAGCTTATGACTGAGGAAGACAAACAATTCCTGGTCAGCTTCGAGAAAGGTGAGCCACAATGGGATGGCTATGAGTTTGAATATTTCAAAGACTATCCTTCTGTAAAGTGGAAACTGTTAAATTTGGCAAAACTCGCCAAACAGAATCCGCAAAAACTTGCAGAAGAAGCATGTAAACTCGAAGAACAGTTCGGTTTGTAAACAAGCAAAAATACAATTTTTAAGAAAGACTAGCAGGCTTTCATCAAGAAGATAATAATGAAGACTGAACTATTATTACGTTTCACCGACGAAGTTTTCCAGTTCGCATCTGGTTCTGTTGGTTAGGCTATGATTAATGAGTACCTTTGCAATCTCTAATATAATTTATGAGACAATGAAGTACGTAAATACGATAAGAAGATGGGGCGTGTCGTCGCTGCTGACGTTCTTGCTCTATGAAGTGATATGGAGCGTGACGAGCCATACGTGGCCTCTCCATGACGGATGGATGGTATTGGCTACGGACGTGCTCTATTGCTCGGTGTTTGTGGCTTCGAGCATGGCTATCTGCGGCGCTTTGTCACGCATCCGGGTCTTCCGTCGCATCGATTTCTGGAGCTAGACGTGGCTGTGTCTGCTGACGGTTACGGCAAACTTGCTGCTGGCATTCATGTTTGAGAGTGTGTATAACTGTGTACTCGAAACGGATGATACGGCATTGGTGCAGAGTAGTTTGTATGTATTCTACGCCGTGGCAACGCTGTTCACCTTTGTGCATCACACGAGTCGATTTTACCGCATCATCCTGCGGCAGAAGGACGAGTTGGCAAGCCTACAGAAGAATGTGCTGAAGAGTAAGCTCGACCCTCACTTTGTGTTCAATTCACTGAGCACGCTCACCGAACTCATTCATGAGTCGCCCAGGGATGCTGAGCAATACACCATCAAGTTCTCGCGCATCTACCGACACTTGCTTTCCACCCTCGACCATAATACGGTGACAGTAGGCGAATCGCTACAAATAATCAACGACTATGTGCCGATGCAGAAGTATCGTGTGAATGGCGAAATCGACGTGAAGGTGGACCTGCCGGAGAGTGTCATGAACAAACACCTGTTCCCTCTCGCCATGCAGACACTGGTGGAGAATGCCATCAAGCATAATGCAATCAGCAAGGGTGGCAAACTCATGATTTCCATCTCGCTTTCAGGTAAAGATTGGATTGCCGTGGGGAATCTGAAGGAGAAGAAAAATACTGATTGCCACTCCATGGGCATCGGTCTCCAAACACTTCGCGAACGCTACCGTTTGGAGCATTTGCCAGAACCTGTGGTTGAGAAAACCGACAACTATTACTTCGTAGGTTTCAGAAATTTTGTAACCATCTGTGTTTCAATGGCTTCAAAAT
>JAUNNJ010000020.1 GCA_030531495.1 Bacteroidales bacterium | reverse complement strand
CTGTAAGCAAATGCGTGTCATATGGTTGTGATTTGGAAGATTATTTACTGGTTAAAACAAATACAGAAAAACGCCATCAAATATCATATACGGAGTGAAACACCGGTATGGGAGTTAAGGAGTTAAGAAGTTATCGCTCCTGCGGAGCTCGGAAGTTAAGACGATACCGAGATGCCAATACGTAAAATAACTTTGGTGCGAAGATAGGTATTTCGCGAGGTGATGGCAATGGCAAAAAGGGGATGTTTTTTGAAAAGTCAACGAGTGTTTGGGGGGCACAAAGTTTGCGAGTGTTGGTAGGTGAAAGACCGCCCCTCTCCGAGGCTCATACTTGAGTGGGTGCATATATCACCAAGCTGCGCTTCGTATCGCTTTGCTCTACTCGCTTGCATGGTGTTTTGCATAATCCGCCGTCGCCGACGGTTTTTTGACCTATACGCCAGATGGGGTGGAGCTGAAATGGCATGGGGGCGCGACTCTAAGCGCCTCTGCTTTATATTTTACGATGCAGGTGCTGTGCGGGGACAGTGGAAAATTATGGGGCGGTGCCGAGATGCGATGCTTTGTTGGGCCGCTCGACTTGAGCGTCCGTGTGGAGAATTCACTGTCTATCAATGCCGTATAGCGGACGCTCGAGCCGAGCGTCCCTACAAAAACAACTCAATTTCGTGTTATGACACAGCCGCTTGCATGGAGTTAACCACGATTCGCCGTCGCCGACGGCTTTAGTGGTAGTGCGGGTGGTGGGGTGGTGCTGGTTTTACATGCCAAAGGCATGTCCCTACCGTGGTAGAGGCTGCCTTGTGTATGGGGGGAATACCACGTTAGAGGGAGCCTTGTATATGGGGGGCTGGTGATGGGTGGGGGTTAGTATTCTACTTTTGTCTTGGTGTAGCCGTGCTGGCGGCGGTATTTGCGCACATCGCGGAAAAGGTCGGTAGCGTAGACGAAGTTGTTGAGGTCTTCGTTGTCCTGGTCGTAGATTTCGTCTTTAGTTCCCACCCATCCGAGATGGCCTTTGTTCACGAAGATGATGTTTTCGCCGATACCCATCACCGAGTTCATGTCGTGGGTGTTGATGATGGTGGTGATGTCGAATTCGTGGGTGATGTCCCACAGCAGCTGGTCGATAACGATAGATGTCTTTGGGTCAAGACCAGAGTTCGGCTCATCGCAGAAGAGGTATTTGGGGTTGAGGGCAATGGCGCGTGCAATTGCGGCGCGCTTTTGCATACCGCCAGAGAGTTCTGCGGGATATTTGTCCTCGCTGCCGGTGAGGTTGACGCGGTCGATACAAAATTGTGCACGCTCGCGTTGCTGCTCAGGCGTCATGTCGGAGAACATCATCAGCGGGAACATCACATTGCCCATCACGGTTTCGCTATCGAAAAGGGCAGAGCCCTGGAAAAGCATACCGATTTCTTTGCGTATTTCCTTCAATTCTTTGCGGTTCATTTGTGTGATGTCGCGTCCGTCGTACAGGATTTCGCCGTTTTCGGGTTTGAACAGCCCGACGAGGTTTTTCACCAACACAGTCTTACCGGAACCACTTTGTCCGATGATGAGGTTCACTTTGCCGTCGTAGAACTTTGCACTGATGTTATGGAGCACTTGGCGGGTGCCTCCATCAAAAAATTTATCGAGATTTTTTACTTCAATCATAATACTTCTCCTCTCTGATTACATCAATAAAAGTTTAGTGAGCACAATGTCGGTGATGAGAATCATAATGTTGCTCATCACCACGGCATCGGTACTGGCTTTACCCACTTCCACCGAGCCACCTTTCACGGTGTAGCCATAGTAGGCAGAGATGCTTGAAATCACAAATCCGAATACCAGCGACTTGATGAGGGCAAACCAAACGTCGAACTCAACGAAGTCGGTCTGGATACCATAAATATAGGTGTCGGGGTCGAGGATGCCGGTGTAGCACACAGCCCAGCCGCCAAACATGGCGGTGACCATGGTGATAATCACAAGGAAAGGAAGAATGGTAACCAATCCCAGAATCTTAGGCATAATCAGATAGTTGGCAGAGTTGACACCCATAATGTCGAGTGCGTCGATTTGCTCTGTCACACGCATGGTGCCGATTTCGGAAGCGATATTTGACCCGATTTTACCCGAAAGAATCAAGCAAAGGATGGAAGAAGAAAATTCCAGCAGAATGATTTCGCGGGTGGAGAATCCCACGGTGTAGCGGGGGAGAAGTGGGCTCTGCATGTTGAGCTTGATGAGGATAGTGCACAAGCATCCAATAAAGAGCGACACGATGAGGATAAGCGGGATAGAATCAATACCCAGCTTAGATATTTCGTTGAGGTAGCGGCGGAAGAACTCCTTCCATCTTTCTGGCACACCAAAACTGCGCCACATCAGGGTGCAATAGTTGCCAAACGCTTCTAATCCTTTAGTAAAAAACATATATATCTTTTATTGCTTTCTGCAAATATAGTGTATCTATATTATAATGTGAAAAACAAATGTGAATTTGCCGAATTTTTGACCAAAATTGTTCGCGGGTACACCAATTTACTTTGTCACAGGTAAGGGTGTGCGATGCACGACGCCACTTTTGTTCACACCCGGTTTGGGCGCATACAGTTTTTTATCGGTAGGCTTCACGCTTTCGGGTCCACCTTTCTTTGCCGGGGGATTCTGCGAAGAACCTTTAGCGCCCGATGTTATATTTTGGTTGCGGCTGATGAATTTCTGTGCATTGATGTTTGGATACAATTTTCGGTCGAGGTGAGTGCGCAGCAATGCGATGCTGTCGACAAAGGTGATGGTCGACGCACTGTTGATATTGTAGTTGATATATCCGAAAATGCGTCGCACATTGCGGGTGGAGTCGGTTTGCAGAGCAAGTTCTGCCCACGAGTCCATCGATGCATTGCGATTCGTAATAGCCACACTGCCGTCGGAATACTCAACAGCCAGCATCAACCCGAAGGTGTTGTTGAAACTGAGCATTTTCATGCTCAACATATAACGGTCGCCTTTTCGGTGTTCGCCATCAGGCTCGTAGTCGAATGTGAAATAGCCACGTTTCAAACCAGCAGTGAGCATCAGCGAGCGGCAGTCGTTCCATATGTCGGCTGTGTCGCCCTTTGCATCATACATTTTGCGCTGTTGCTGGTTGGCGTTGTCGGTTTTACGCTCTTGTGGACCTGTTGCCATTTCTGATGCCAAATACTTCTTGTCCTCATTCAGGCGCATAATCACTTTTTTGTGCACGGTGCTGTAGGCCTCAAAATTGGTGGCGTACCACACAAGTGAAGAATCGTAGTCGGCTTGGGTGATGCCGTGCTTTTTAAAGAGCGACTGTTTTGCTACGCGTTTTAGCGAGTCGGAAGGGAACGCATCCGGATTCATGTCGATAATGGCCTCCAATCGATACAGGTCGTAGAGGAAATCAGCCATATCACTTTCCTTGATAACGCCGTCGGGAGCCTTGTCGCACCCCGACAGGAGCACGGCAGCCATAGCGATTAATATAAGGAGTTTTGATTTCATCTAAATGCGTTTGAAAATATCTTGTTATTATTCTTCTTTCACTTCTTCTGCTGCTTCTTCTTTCTTTTGTTCCTCGCCTTTTTCCTCGTCGTCAGCAACAAGATGCTTGCTGTAGAAGCAAACGAGCACAAACACACTTACCGACAGGCATGCGTCGGCAAAGTTGAATACGGGTTGGAAGAATTCTGTACCGCCGACCAGAGGCACCCAGTCGGGCCAGGTGAAGAGCGGGAAGTAGAACATATCCACTACACGCCCGTTGAAAATGCTCGCATAGCCTTCTGGCGGGAACATTTGCGCTACACTGACGGGTGTTGACTCGTTGAAAATCTGTCCATAGGCAATGCAGTCGATGACATTGCCGAGTGCGCCGGCAGTGATAAGCGAAATGCAAGCCAAGAATCCAACGGGAATAGTGGGTTTCTTACACAATCGGGTGATGTAGTAAATCAAAAGCCCTACGGCTATAATTCGGAACCAAGTGAGGAACAGCTTAGGTCCCCATTCCATACCGAACGCCATACCGTTGTTTTCCACAAAACGGAGAATGAACCAATCGGTGATGCGATAGTCTTCATAGAGGGTGAAGTTGCACTTTACCCAAATCTTGAGGGCTTGGTCGATAATTACCACTGCCACTATGATGATAGCGGCAATCCATCCTTTTGAAATATGTTGGTTATTCACTATTTACCTTCTCTTTTTTTGTTTGGCCTCAATTTCCTTTCCTTCTACAGAAAGGGTGGTGTGAGGCACAGCCATTAATCTTCCTTTTGGGATTAGCTTACCTGTGACACGGCAAACACCATAGGTCTTCTGCTCAATGCGCACAAGGGCACCCTGTAGTTTTTTGATAAACATCATTTGACGCTCAGCATTTTCGCTGGCGTGCTCTTTGCTCATGGTTGCAGCACCATCTTCAAGAGCCTTTACACCTGGAGCACTTTCATCTTTTTGGATTGTGCCCATAAGATGGTCGTAGTTTTGCTTGGCCACCTCAATTTTGTCAAGAATCAATTGTTTGAATTCTTGCAACTCCTCGTCGGAGTATCTTACTTTTTCAGGAGATTCATTCATGATGATATCCTTTCTTTTATATATTTGAGGAATAGCCGATAAGGCTTAATCCCAAAGAGGGATTAGGCCTTTTCGACAGTGATTTGCAATTCGTATTCGTCCATGTCGACGGCGATAACCTCAGCGCCTTCAACAGGGGTCAATTCGATAGCGACAGCAAGCACTTGTTTTGCAATGTAGTCCTTGAATTGGACCACAGCATCGTTGACGTGTTCGTCGGGCGTGATTTTCACCACGATACGGTCGGTGATGTTGAAATCTTTGCTCTTACGCACGTTTTGGATGCGGTTCACTAATTCGCGGGCGATACCTTCCTTGCGGAGGTCGTCGGTGATGGTGATGTCGAGTGCCACAGTGATGTTGCCTTCGTTAGCCACGAGCCATCCAGGAATGTCTTCGCTGATTACTTCCACATCTGCCAATTCCACAACAGCCTCTTCGCCACCGAGATTGAGAACGATTTTTCCTTCTTTCTCGAATTGTGCGATTTGTGCTTGTTCGAGTGTGGTGAGTGCTTGTGCAGCAGCCTTCATGTTTTTGCCAAACTTAGGGCCAAGTTTCTTGAAGTCGGGTTTGATGCGCTTCACGAGGATGCCAGCGTCGCCACCCACATAGTTGATGCCTTTCACATTCACTTCACCCATGATGAGGTCGGCCACGGCTTCGATGTCTTGCTTTTGGTTGTCGTCGAGCACTGGCACCATGATAGCGGTGAGTGGCTGCTTCACCTTCAAGTTTTTCTTGCGGCGGAGTGAAAGCACCATAGAGGTGATTTGCTGTGCGATGGCCATTCGCTTTTCGAGTTTTGCGTCGATAGCGGCTTCGTCAACCTTTGGATACATAGCCAGGTGAACTGATGTTTCGCTGCCAGTGAGGTCGCGATAGAGCATGTCGGCATAGAATGGCGCGATAGGAGCCATCAGCATCGCCACAGTCTTGAGGCAAGTGTAGAGCGTTTGGTTGGCAGCCAAGTCGCCGTCCCAGAAGCGAGAGCGGTTGAGGCGAACATACCAGTTGCTGAGGTTGTCGACCACGAATTCGCTGATAGCGCGAGCCGCCTTGGTGAGTTCGTAGTCTTCGATATCGAATGTTACATCTTTCACGAGAGAATTGAGCACAGAGATAATCCAGCGGTCGATTTCTGGGCGTTCAGCCAATGGCACTTGAGGTGCGGTGAAATCGAAATCGCAGAGATTAGCATAGAGTGCGAAGAATGAATAAGTGTTGTGGAGTTTGCCGAAGAACTTGCTACCCGACACTTCTTCCACGCCTGCTTGGTCAAACTTCAGGTTGTCCCAAGGAGAAGAGTTGCTAATCATATACCAGCGGATAGGGTCGGTACCATATTTTTCGATAGCCATGAATGGGTCGACGGCATTGCCCAGACGCTTACTCATCTTGTTACCGTTCTTGTCGAGTACCAAGCCGTTTGAAATCACACTCTTGTAAGCCACACTGTCGAATACCATAGTGGCGATTGCGTGGAGGGTGAAGAACCAGCCACGGGTTTGGTCTTGACCTTCAGCGATGAAGTCGGCAGGATAGAAACTGCCACTGTCTACGAGGTCTTTATTTTCGAATGGATAGTGGAGTTGTGCGTATGGCATTGCGCCGCTGTCAAACCATACATCGATGAGGTCGAGCTCGCGCTTCATTGGTTGACCGCTTTCGCTCACCAGCACGATGTCGTCTACGTATGGGCGGTGGAGGTCGATTTTTTCGTAGTTTTCATCGCTATAGTCACCAACCACGAAACCAGCCTTTTTCCAAGGATTTTCAGCCATCACACCTGCTGCTACAGCCTTTTCCATCTCGTTGTAGAGTTCTTCTACGCTGCCGATACAGATTTCTTCGTGGGTGTCGGCGTTGCGCCAGATTGGAAGAGGAGTGCCCCAATAGCGGCTACGGCTCAAGTTCCAGTCGTTGAGGTTTTCAAGCCACTTGCCAAAGCGTCCGGTGCCAGTGTGTTCTGGTTTCCACTTGATGGTCTTGTTGAGTTCCACCATGCGGTCGCGGCAAGCGGTAGAGCGAATGAACCAACTGTCGAGAGGGTAGTAGAGGATAGGCTTGTCTGTACGCCAACAGTGTGGGTAGTTGTGCGTGTGCTTCTCCATCTTGAAAGCGGTGCCGTCTTGCTTCATGCGGATGCAGATGTAGATGTTGAGGTCTTCATCCTTGGCAGCAGCCTTTTCGTCGAAGCGTCCGTCGACAGTGTATTTTGGGTCGTAGGCGTTCTTTACATAAGCGCCTGCGTATTCTTTGTAGACTTCAATATTCACGAAATTTTTCACGAAGTCGTCGTCGAGGTCTTCGAAGGTGAAGTAGCGTCCTTCAAAGTCGACCATTGGGCGAGTTTCCATCTTCTTGTTGATCATAAAGAGCGATGGAATGCCAGCAGCGCGAGCCACATTGGCGTCGTCGGCACCGAATGTAGGCGCGATGTGAACGATACCGGTACCGTCGTCGGTGGTCACATAGTCGCCAGGGATTACGCGGAAACCATTGTCGTTGCCCACGATTTCACCGTCGATTTTGTCAACAGGCTTCACCCAAGGGAAGAGTTGTTCGTACTTCATGCCCACGAGTTCTGCACCTGTGAATTCTGCAATCACCTTGTAAGGAACCACCTTGTCGCCTTGCTTGTAGGCATCAAGTGCGAGTTCTGCACCTTCAGCAGCGAAATAGGCATTGAGGCGAGCCTTTGCCATGATGTAGGTGGCAGGCTTGCCAGTGTATGGGTTGTAGCTTTCCACTGCCACATAGTCGATTTTTGGACCCACGCAGAGTGCAGTGTTGGAAGGCAAAGTCCAAGGGGTTGTGGTCCAAGCGATGATGCAGAGGTTTTCGAAACCGGCGTCAACTTTGCTCAAGATGTCGGCTACCACCTTGTTGTCGTCTTTCTTGACGGTGAACTGGGCGGTAACGGTTTGGTCCTTCACATCGCGATAGCAACCTGGCTGGTTCAATTCGTGACTGCTCAAACCAGTGCCGGCAGCAGGAGAATAAGGCTGAATAGTGTAGCCCTTGTAAAGGAGACCCTTTCCGTGGAGTTGCTTGAGAAGCCACCAAAGGGTTTCGATATAGCTGTTTTTGTAGGTGATGTAAGGATTGTCGAGGTCTACCCAGTACCCCATCTTGTTAGTGAGGTCGGTCCATTCCTTGGTGTATTTCATCACCTCCTTGCGGCAGGCTGCGTTATATTCGTCGACTGAAATCTTTTTGCCGATGTCTTCTTTCTTGATGCCGAGAGCCTTCTCTACGCCCAATTCCACTGGCAGACCGTGAGTGTCCCAACCAGCCTTGCGCATCACCTTGTGGCCGTTCATGGTCTTGTAGCGGCACACGATGTCTTTAATGGTGCGGGCAAGCACGTGGTGGATACCAGGCATACCGTTAGCTGAAGGAGGTCCTTCATAGAATACAAAAGTGGGAGCGCCTTCACGCTCTTCGATACTCTTGGCGAACACATTTTCTTGTTCCCAGAGTTTCAGCACGTCTTTGTTGACGTCGGAAAGATTCAGTTTGCTATATTCTCTAAACTTCATAAAAAAAGCTTTTTTTTATTTCGTGATATATTAATGTGCAAAGATATGAAAAAAATCCCATATTTTGGTCCGATTTTGCAGCCTTTTTTCTCTTCGACTTAAGTCTACGAAGGCTCCAAACGAATTTATTATTTTCATATCTCCTAACTTTTCACCTTCTGTCTTCAGATATTCTGTTGTCTTTATAAATGCTTCTTCATCCACACTCTCTAACTTAAAGGTAACAATTACCGTTTGAACGAGGCGTTTCGTAATCTTGTTATGGATGGAGATTTTTGTTTTGGAGGCTGTGGGGTGGGGTAAAAAAAGCTGCATCCCAAAGTAGACGGATGTAGCCTTTATGGTGTTGGTTATTTAATGCTGGATTATTCTGCTGAGGCGAGAATCATGTTGATGAGGGCGGTGACGTCGCTCACATTGATGGTGCCGTTGGCGTCGACATCGCAGAGCGAAGTGGCATAATCAGCTGTGCCGAGAATCTTGTGAGAAGAGCGTTATTCTTTGTTGCAAATAAGGATTGCGCCAATCACGCCCGGCACCCATCCGCAAACGGTGAGGGCCAAAACGAGCAAGGCAGAGCCGCAGCCTTTGTCAAGCACGGCAAGCGGTGGAAAAATGATGCATAAAAGTGCTCTTAAACATCCCATGGCTTCTATTGTTTTTTTTTGATGCCTTAGTAGGCTGATAATTATTTTGTTATGTATTTTTTAGTAAAGAAGAACCGTCCCTTTTTACTATTTTTGGAGTTGGGCGACTATTTCGGGGAATTGCATGAAGTGCGATGCCTTCACAAGAATGGTGTCGCCTTCCTTGAGAAGGGCGGGGAGTGCCGCCATCAATTCGTCGCGAGTGGCGAAGTGACGGATGTCTTTTGGCGTTTCGCTCTTTTTTGCTTCTTCGCTAATTGCCTCAGAAAGAGGTCCTGCGCAATAGATGGCGTCGATGTTCAACCCTGCTGCAAATTGTCCGACTTCGGCATGAAGTGCCTTTTCGTTGTCGCCCAATTCACCCATGTCGCCGAGGATGGCCACGCGGCGGTTTGCGCCATCTTGGAGCACCTCGAGTGATGCCTTCATCGACACTGGGTTGGCGTTGTAGCAGTCGTCAATGATGGTGTAGTGCTCGGCGTCGATGATATTGAAGCGGCCAGAAAGTGAACCGTTGGATTCGATACCTGCCTTGATTTGCTCAAGCGAGAGGCCATAGGCCAATCCGGCAGCGGCTCCAGCCAAGGCATTATAGACCATATGGCGTCCGGGCATGCCTACCACTACATCGAATTCGCCCTTTGGCGTATGGATTCGGCAAGCGGTGCCTTTCAGCCCGAGGCTCTTCAAATTGTCGGCCCAAAAGTCGTGGTTGGAGTCGAATCCAAACATCACAGGTTTGATGCCCTTCACATCGGTGACGGTGGCGAGTTTGTCGTCGTCGCCATTGAGGATAATGTGAGCATCGGGTTCGAGGAAGTCGAATATTTCGGTTTTAGCCTTCAAGATGCCGTCGCGATCAATCAGATTCTCCAGGTGACAGCATCCTATATTGGTCATAATCACTGTGTTGGGGCGTGCCACTTTTGCAAGACGGTGCATTTCGCCAAAGTCGCTGATACCCATCTCCAACACTGCCATTTCGTGCTCATCGCGGAGTCGGAATATGGTGAGAGGCAGTCCGAGTTCGTTGTTGAAATTCCCCTCTGTTTTCAGCACGTTGAATTTTTGGCGAAGCACGCTGTGGGTCATTTCCTTGGTGCTGGTTTTGCCCACACTGCCGGCAATGCCCACCACCGGTATGTTGAGTTGCTTGAGGTAAAATTCAGCAATGTCTTTCACTGCTTGCAGTGTCGACTCCACGAGCACATAGGGGAATGGCTTTTCGCCGAGGTCAACTTCTGACAGCACTGCGGCTGCACCGTTTTCAATCACTTGGGCGATAAACTTGTGCCCGTCGACACGCTCACCCTTGATGGCAACAAACAGACCGCCTTCCGGCACTTTTCTGCTGTCGGAATCAATGGCTGTGACTTCGAACGATTGCATTTCGGCAGGTCCTACATAGCGACCGCCAGCGGCAGATGCAATATTTGCTAATGAAAGATTCTTCATTTTTTTGGAAAAAATTATGCTTTAAAATTTTTCAACGACACACTGATGAGTTTTTCGCAAAGGTCTCCGTATGGGATGCCCACTTCGGCAGCTTCTTGAGGGAGAAGGCTAAGGGCAGTCATGCCAGGAAGGGTGTTGGCTTCGAGCACAATCATCTGGCCTTGTTCGTTCATCAAGAAGTCGATGCGTCCATATCCAGTGATGCCGAGCGCTGCCATTGCCTCTTCGGCATGGTGCTGCATGCGAGTGGTCTGCTCCTCTGTGATTTGTGCTGGGCAAGTTTCAATTGTCGCGCCAGGCACATATTTGTTCTTGTAGTCGTACCAACCTTCCTTTGGCGCGATTTCAATGACAGGGAGCGCTTTGCCTTCGATAACGCCAACTGAAAATTCGCGACCTTTGAAAAATTCTTCAACCACCGCTTTAGCTTCGAGGTTGAATGCTGTGTCGACTGAGGTTTTGAATTCTTCTTCGTTGTTGGCGATGGTGCATCCTACGCTCGAGCCTCCGCAAGCAGGTTTCACAATCACAGGGTAGGAAAGACCTTTGTCGGCGGGAGTCACCAAAGCTGCGTTTCTGCTGATTTCGTAGCCTTTAGCAGTAGGTACGCCTTTAGCTTGGAAGATGTATTTGGTGATGTTCTTGTCCATTGCAAGTGCGCTGCTCTGGTAACCTGTGCCAGTGTAGCGGATGCCCATCAAGTCGAATGCTGCCTGAATGCGTCCGTCTTCGCCGTTTGCTCCGTGGAGTGCGAGGAAAGCGACATCGGCTTGTTGGCAAATCTCAATCACGTTAGGGCCGAAGAATGCTCGGCGACTTGCCTCCATTTCTTCGATTTTTTCGTTGAAACTGCTCATGTAAGCACTGGCTTGCTCTACGTCATATTCTGCAGGGAAGAAATTGGCTGCATCGGCATTTTCAAGTCCGCAAAACACATCCACGAGCACCGCGTGATGGCCCTTTTCGCGGAGCGCTTTACATACATTTGTGCCAGAAACGATTGATATACTTCTTTCGGTGCTGGTGCCACCAGCGAGGACAACTATATTCATTGATTTTTTCGTTTTGTTTGTTCTGTAATTATATGCTTTGTGCCTCTTCCCAGATGTTTTCGGGAAGAAACCAACTACAAAATTACAAATAATGTCGGAAAAAGCTATGCTTTTAAGCCAACTAAATTCTCGTTATTTGCTATCTTTTTTCATTAGCAAATTCACAAACCAGTTTGACGCTAACGAAAGCGTGTAGGAAAAGCTTGTGAAAAATAGGACACTATAAATGATATCGCGAGTTTTTTGCTCAAGAGTTTTGCTTGTAACGACAAGTGTAGTTACAATACAAATGGTAGCTAATAATATAACTAAATAGGTGAATATTATTCGTTTGCTCACTTTTAGCGGTTCGCGAAAATTTTTCCGGATTAGATAGATGTCAAGTAAAAGAATTGCTGCGGTGAAAATGACCATCACCAACCACGAAGTGGCAGCAAAATTTGTGGTGCTTCCCAGGAAAACAGCCATGAGGATGCAGCGTTTTGTAGAGTAGGTTTCATCGCTTCCGCGCACCCAATCGTAATAGATTTCGGTGTCGAATTCTTTTTGCTGGAGCATATACATGTCCCAGCGGATTATTGCACAAAAAGCAATGATGAGAACTGCAATGAATGCGAAGTTTACAATGGTGCTAATATCCATAATTTTAGTGTAGAAAATGTTGTAGCCAGCAGGGCTTTCTGTTTGAATTTTTTTGCAAAGATAATGAAAAAATATGGCTGTTACTAAGTGGCTCTGCTGAAAGTGGCTCAGTGGCGAGTCATGGTATGATACAGGGGGCGAAAATCGGCTTTTTCTCACTTTATTAATGTGAAAAATGATTTTTATTCGTTTTGGGACGCAAAATTATGAAAAAAATCTATATCTTTGTATGATTGAAACTCTGCATCTGTGCGAAACACAGCCAAATTACTGTTTCTTAGATGTGAGAGCAATGTGTGAATCCTTGTGATTTAGGATATTGAAGAATTTAAAAACAAACAATTATGTTTAAAAAATTTCTATTGATTGTGTGTGGCTCGATTGTGGGCTCTTTTATTGCGATAATGGTGTCGATGCTTTGCATGGTCATGTTTGGTGTGTCGATAGCAATGACGATGGGGCAAAGTAAGGCCAAAGTGAAAGACCATTCAATCCTCAGAATTGACTTGTCGGGACCTATAGAGGAGCGCCAAAGTTCGATTGGCGGTGTTGGCAATTTGATGTCGATGCTTCAAGGCCAGCAAAGTGGAGCCAGTCTGCAAGATATAGAAAGAGCACTGGGTGTAGCAATGCTGGATGAACATATCGATGGCGTGGTGATTAATTGCGACGGCGTTTCTGCCAATCCTGCCACACTTCGCTCGGTGAGAAATGCCATTCTCAATTTCAAAGCCAGCAAAAAATGGGTATACGCCTATGCAAATGGTGGTTACGACCAAGGCGACTACTATGTGGCAACAGCTGCTGATAGCATATTTGTGAATCCAGTAGGTGCAGTTGACGTGCATGGTATGGCCTCTTCCACACCTTACTTCAAGAAAGTGCTCGACAAAGTGGGCGTGGAAATGCAGGTGATTCGCGTGGGTGCTTACAAGAGCGCTGTGGAGCCATACATGCTTGAAACCATGAGTCCTGAAAATCGCGAACAACATGAAGTGTATATGGGCAACATTTGGGGCGTGATGGAAGGCGAAATGGCAAAAGCCCGTAAGATTAATCTCGCTCAATTCAACACCTATGTCGACAGCATGCTCGCTACGCAACCAGTCGACACACTGATTAAGCGTCATATCGTGGATGCGAAGTTGTATCGTCCAGAATTTGAAAACCGCCTCCGCACGCTCACAAAAGTTGATAAAACCGATGAACTCAATTTCGTGTCGCCAGAAGAACTTGCTGCCAACTACGACGGTGGCGAAAACAAAGACGGTGTGATAGCCGTGGTATATGCCTGTGGCGAAATTGATGGCAATAGCAACACTGAAGAGGGCATCGATAGCGAAGCGCTCGTGGACTGCATCACCGACCTCCAAAACGACGATGATGTGAAGGGACTCGTGCTGCGTGTAAACTCTCCAGGTGGTAGCGCCTTTGGCTCAGAACAGATTTGGAAGGCCCTTGAAGAATTCAAGAAATCGGGAAAAACATTCACCGTGTCGATGGGCGATTATGCAGCATCGGGCGGCTACTATATCTCTTGCGGTGCAAACCGAATCTTTGCCGACAGCACCACTATCACGGGTAGTATCGGTATTTTCGGCATGATTCCTTGTGCGCAAGATTTGGTTGAAAACCAGATTGGCGTGAATGTGGAAGTGGTGAAGACCAACGAAAACGCCGACTGTCTGTCGATGGGCATGATGTCGAAGCGTCTGACTCCAGCACAGCGTCAAGCTATTCAAAACAACGTGAATGAAGGTTATGAACTGTTCACAAAGCGCTGTGCCGACGGTCGCAAGGTTTCACAAGATTCTATCAAGGCTATTGGCGGAGGTCGCGTATGGGACGGTATTTCGGCAAAGAAGATTGGCCTTATCGACCAATTCGGCTCGCTTGCCGATGCCATCGAATGGACCGCAAAGAAAGTGGGACTGAAAACAGGTTACTATAGCGTGCAGTGCTATCCATCGGCTGAAGAAGATATGAAAGCAATATTCGGAAAGTATATGCAAATGCGTGCAACAGAAAACATGAAGCGAGAAATGGGTATCTTCTACACCTATTACGAAAAACTTCAGGCAATTATGCATCGCGACCATATTTTGTGTCTGCTTCCAGAATCTGAATTGAAATAACTTTATTCATTTCTCTGAAATTGAAAGATTTTATATCAAAAATATTGAACAAAGAGCAGCGGAAGAACGTTGTTGAAGCCATCCTCACTCCATTCTCGTGGCTTTACGGGGCGGGAGTGTGGCTGCGCAACACTGCCTTCAACATTGGCATTCTTAAGCAAGAGTCGTTTGAGGTGCCGGTGGTGTCGGTGGGCAACATCACCGTGGGCGGCACAGGGAAGACTCCACATGTGGAATACATCGTGGATGAGCTGTGTCAGCGTTACCACATCGGTGTGCTCAGCCGTGGCTACAAGCGTCAGACCAAAGGCTTTATTATGGCGCGCGAAACCCTGGGGCCTAAGGACCTGGGCGATGAACCTTATCAGATATATCATAAATTTTTAGGACTCATCACTTTGGCTGTGTGCGAAGACCGCAGAACAGGTATTCGTGAAATGCTGAAGATTGATCCGAAAATTAATTTGATACTGCTCGATGATGCTTTCCAGCACAGATATGTAAAACCTAAGGTGAACATCGTGCTGGTGGATTATAGTCGTCCGCCATACACCGACCGTTTGCTTCCTTTAGGCACACTTCGTGAGCCGTTCCGCCACATTCTCAAGGCTGATATGGTGATTGTGACCAAGTGTCCGCACGACATTTCTCCTTTGGACATGAAACTCTGTCACAAAAATCTGGACCTGTATCCATCGCAGCAACTGTTCTTCTCACGTATTGAATATGCGTATCCAAAGCCTGTGTTCCCAGTGCCGGAAGTGCTGCTCGAAAATCTCTCGTTCCTTGGCCCGAACGATTTGATATTGGGGCTCACGGGTATTGCGAACCAGCGCCCGTTTGTGAAGTATCTCCGAAGCTTCAACGCGCAAGTGAAGGTGATTCATTACGACGATCATCACGACTACACGCGTGAGGACTTCAAATACATTATCAAGATTTTCAACGAGCTTCAAGGCACAAGAAAGTTTATCGTCACCACCGAAAAAGATGCCGTTCGCATTCTCAACAATCCTTATTTCCCGTTGGATATGCGCTCTTACATCTATTTCGTGCCCATCCGGGTGAGTGTGAATGTGAGTGAACTTGATTTTATCCAGGCACTTGAAGCGAAAATCAATGCACAAACCACCGAATAATCCTTTAATAACTATTTATACATTTTTTCAGTGCTTATTGCACTATCATAAATCTTTTATTTTAAAAACAACTAATTGAAAATTATGGAACAAGAAAAAAACTGGTTGGAACTGATTAGTGAAACCGCATCTTATATCCAAGAAAAAGTAGGCGAAATGCCAAAAACAGCGATTATCCTTGGCACTGGCTTGGGTGAACTCGTGAAACATATCGACATTAAGGTGGCTATTCCTTATTCAGAAATTCCAAATTTCCCTGTATCAACTGTTGAGGGCCACAGCGGTCGCTTGATTTTTGGTAACCTCGGAAATAAATACATCATGGCTATGCAAGGCCGTTTCCACTTCTATGAAGGTTACAGCATGAAGGAAGCCACTTTCCCAGTGCGCGTGATGAACAAACTTGGCGTGAAGACGCTCTTCGTTTCGAATGCTGCTGGTGGTATGAATCCTCAATTCCGCATCGGCGATTTGATGATTATCACCGACCACATCAATCTCTTCCCAGAACACCCATTGCGTGGCAAGAACTACAATGAACTTGGCCCTCGCTTCCCAAGCATGGACGAGCCTTACAGCCACCGCTTGATTGCTAAAGCTAAGGAAATCGCAGCAGAAAAGGATATCCGCCTGATGGAAGGTGTGTATGTGGGTACCCAAGGTCCTACTTTCGAAACTCCTGCAGAATATCGCTACTTCTCTCGTATTGGTGGCGATGCAGTGGGTATGAGCACCGTTCCTGAAGTGATTGTGGCTCGCCACATGGGCATGGAAGTGTTTGGTATGTCGGTTATTACCGACCTCGGTGGCGAAGGCATCGAAGTGGTAAAGGTAAGCCACGAAGAAGTGCAAGAAGCCGCTGCAAAGGCAGAGCCTATCATGTCGTATGTGATGGAAGAAATCATTAACCAGTTCCAAGAACTGTAATTAGATATTAGAAGTTTGATTTTAGAATTCTGGCTTGATGAGAGATTTTAAGATATTAGATATTTGGAAAAGAGGGATTCTCCTCACAAAAATGATATATGAGATATCCAGAAATTTTCCTAATGAAGAAAAATTCGGTCTTCAATCTCAAATGAGGAGAGCGTCAACCTCTATTCCAATTAACATTGCAGAAGGGTGTGGACGCGACAGTCTTAAAGATTTCGCCCATTTCATACATATAGCAGAAGGGTCAGCAAGTGAATTGGAATGTGAAATAATCATTGCTGTAGAATTAGGTTATATTACTGACGATTTGGCTGCTCCTGCTGTTGACGAGATTTTTCAAATAAGGAAAATGATGAACAGTTACAAATCAAAAATCAAGAATACCCTAAACCGGAACAATTTATGATTTAGAGATTGTATTCCAACATCTAATTTCTAATCTCTAATTTCTAATTTCTTAATTTATTTATCGATGAACGAAACTGAAATTTCAACCCTTGGTGAGTTTGGGCTTATTGAACAGCTCACCGAGGATTTTCAAATAAAAAATAATACTACCCAACTCGGTGTGGGCGACGACTGCGCAGTGCTGAATTACAGTGCTGACGCAAATCTTCGTACGCTCGTCACTACCGATGTGCTGCTCGAAGGTATCCACTTTGATTTGACCTACACGCCACTTCGCCATTTGGGCTACAAGTCGGCTGTGGTGAATTTCAGCGATGTGTATGCCATGAACGGGCAACCAAAGCAAATCACCGTGTCGCTGGGCGTTTCGAAGCGCTTCACCGTGGAGCACATTGCCGAACTGTATGCTGGCATTCGTTTGGCATGTGAAGAATATGGCGTCGACCTCGTAGGTGGCGATACATCTGCATCGGTGACAGGCTTGATTATCTCAATCACTTGCATTGGCGAGGCTGAAGAAGGTAAAATTGTGTATCGCAATGGCGCGAAAGACACCGACCTCATTTGCGTGAGTGGTGACCTTGGCGCTGCGTATATGGGCCTTCAGTTGCTGGAGCGTGAACGAGAGGCTGGTGCTGGTCAGAAGGATTTCCAACCCGATTTTTCTGGTCGAGAATACATTCTTGAGCGCCAACTCAAACCTGAAGCACGCCGCGATGTGATTGCCGAACTGAAAGAGCTTGGCATTCAACCTACGGCAATGATGGACGTGAGCGACGGCCTTTCAAGTGAACTGCTCCATATTTGCAAGGATAGCAATGTGGGATGCCGCATCTATGAAGACCGCATTCCTATTGACTATCAAACAGCTGTGATGGCAGAGGAACTGAATATGAACCTCGTGACAGCTGCCATGAATGGCGGTGAAGACTATGAGTTGCTCTTCACAGTGCCACTGACCGACCACGAAAAAGTGCAGAAAATGAAAACTGCCAAACTGATTGGTCGTATCACAAAACCAGAACTTGGCGCATTTATGAACACTCGTGACGATAGCGAGATTGCGATTCGTGCACAGGGCTGGAATGCGTTCGTTCAAGAGAACGAAGACTAAAAGATTTGCAGTCGGAGTTGGGCAGAAGGGGACTGTTGCTCGCCGATTACTTTGTTATATAAGGGTATTTTGAACATGAGTATTGCAATAGTGAAATATAACGCTGGTAATGTGTTTTCTGTGCAGTGTGCGCTTCAGCGCATAGGCGTAGATGCTGTGATTACCGACGATTTTGAAGCGTTGCGCCGTGCCGAAAAAGTGATTTTCCCAGGAGTGGGAGAGGCCTCTACGGCTATGGACTATCTGCGAGAACGGGGATTGGACGAGGTAATCAAAAACCTCACTCAGCCAGTGCTTGGCATCTGCATCGGGTTGCAGTTGCTTTGCCGTTCGAGCGAAGAAGGCGATGCACAATGTATGGGCATTTTTGACACAGACATCAAGCGCTTCGACAATTCGCTCTGTGCAGAACTCAAAATTCCGCATATGGGGTGGAATACGTTGGAGGTGACTACTCCCAACCTGTTGATTCCAGAATCACTACGAGAATCGTATGTCTACTATGTTCATAGTTACTATGCTCCCGTTTGCCGCCACACGATAGCCACAACCGACTATGTTGTGCCGTTCAGTGCGGCATTGCATCGCGATAATTTTTATGCCACACAGTTCCATCCAGAAAAGAGTGGTGATGTGGGCGAAACCATCTTAAAGCAATTTATGGCCCTATGATAGACATAGTTCCTGCAATAGATATCATTGGCGGCAAGTGTGTGCGATTGTCGAAAGGCGACTACGGCACACAAAAGGTTTACAACGAGAGTCCGCTCGATGTGGCTCGTGCTTTTGAAGATGCGGGTTGCACCTTGTTGCACCTTGTTGACCTCGATGGAGCTAAAAGCAAGCACATTGTGAACTATCGCACGCTTGAAGCCATTGCTGGCCACACAAGCCTGCACATTGATTTTGGGGGAGGCCTAAAAAGCGACGACGATTTGCGAATCGCTTTTGAAAGTGGGGCAGAGAAGGTGACAGGCGGTAGCATTGCCGTTACCGACCACAATATGTTTGAAGGCTGGCTGAAGAAATATGGTAGCGATGCCATCATTCTGGGAGCAGATGCCCGTGGCGGAAAGATTTCCACCAATGGTTGGCTCGACGATAGCGACGAACAGATTGTGCCGTTCATTCGCCAATATATGGAAAAGGGGGTGACACAGGTGATTAGCACCGACATCGATTGTGATGGCATGCTGCAAGGGCCGTCGCTCTCATTATATAAAGAGATACTGGCTGAATTGCCAGGATTGCGACTTATTGCCAGTGGTGGTGTGAGTTGTATGTCTGATATTGAAAATTTAGATGAGTTAGGGGTTCCTGCGGTGATTGTGGGCAAGGCGATATACGAAGGCCGAATCACAATGCAGCAACTCGAAAAATTTAATCTACAAAAATAATGTTAGCTAAGCGCATAATTCCTTGTCTGGATGTAAAAGACGGCACCACGGTGAAAGGTGTCAACTTCGTGAATTTCCGCGATGCAGGCGATCCTGTGGAACTCGGGAAGCGCTATAGCGACGAAGGCGCTGATGAACTGGTGTATCTCGACATCACCGCCTCGTATGAAGGGCGTGAAACCTTCGTCGACCTTGTGCGTCGTGTGGCTGCCCGCGTGAGCATTCCGTTCACGGTGGGTGGGGGCATAGGTTCGGTCGATGATGTGGCCCGCTTGCTTGGTGCCGGTGCCGACAAGATTTCAATCAACTCTTCGGCATTGCGTAGGCCGGAATTGATTTCTGAAATTTCATCGGCGTATGGCAATCAAGTGTGTGTGGTGGCTATTGACGCCCGCCTGGAGGACAATGGCGAGTGGATTTGCTATGTGAAAGGCGGTCATGAGCCCACCGAGCGCCGGCTTGTGGAATGGGCACACGAAGCCCAGGAGCGCGGCGCAGGCGAAATCTTGTTCACCAGTATGAACCACGATGGCGTGAAGCAGGGGTTTGCCAATGAGGCGTTGCTCCAATTGCATAATGCATTGAGCATTCCTGTGATTGCATCTGGTGGCTGCGGCTCGATGGCGCATTTTAAGGATGCGTTTGAATTGGGGCAATGCGATGCGGCGTTGGCGGCAAGTGTGTTCCATTTCGGTGAGATTGGGATTCGCGAACTGAAGCAGTATTTGCAGAAAGAAAATATTAATGTAAGAACAATATAGGATTGATGGATATCGATTTCAACAAATTGGGTGGGCTTATTCCCGCAGTGGTGCAAGACGCACACACCAAGAATGTGCTGATGGTGGGCTTTATGAATCAGGAAGCCCTCGACAAGACGCTCGAAACAAAGAAAGTGACTTTTTGGAGTCGCACACGCAATAAACTATGGACCAAAGGCGAGGAAAGCGGTCATTTCCTTGATTTGGTGAAACTGGAAGTGGACTGCGACCACGATACAGTGCTCGTTCATGCAGTGCCAAATGGCCCCGTCTGCCATACCGGCACAGCCACTTGTTTCAACGACGACAACAGTTATGGCATCAGTTTCTTGAGTCACCTTCAGGATTTCATCGATCGCCGTCGCGAAGAGATGCCGGAGGGGAGTTACACCACTTCGCTCTTCAAGGCAGGTGTGAACCGTATGGCGCAAAAAGTGGGCGAAGAAGCTCTCGAAACTGCACTTGAGGCAGCCAACGGCACACCGGGGCGTATGATTTACGAGGCAAGCGACATGCTCTACCACCTTATCGTGCTCCTTTCATCGAAAGGACTGCGAATTGAAGATGTGGTGGCCGACCTCGAAAGCCGTCACGGCAAGACTAAAGAACAATACAACAAGCATCAATGATAATAACTATTCATTGCCTGGCGCAGTGAACAAAAAACGATACAATATGTTTAGATTTCCATTGCAAAAATTTCAAGAAACCCCAACTCCGTTCTATTTCTATGATTTAAAGTTGCTGGACAAGACCCTCGACGAAATCGCTAAGCAAATCAAGGGTTTTCCTTATAAAGTGCACTATGCTGTGAAGGCAAATGGCAATAAAACCATTCTGGAAGAAATTGCCAAAAAAGGTTTTGGTGTCGACCTTGTGAGCGGTGGAGAAATTCAGGCTGCACTTGAAGCCGGTTTCAATCCTGGCACTATGGTATATTCTGGTGTGGGGAAAACCGATCCGGAAATCAACCTCGGTCTCGACAACGACATATTCAGTTTCAATGTGGAATCGGTGCCCGAAGTTGAAGTAATCAACGAGTTGGCTGGTAAGAAAGGCAAAATTGCAAATATCTCGATTCGCGTGAATCCTGATATTGATGCCCACACCCACCGCTACATCACCACTGGCACGGCAGAAGACAAGTTCGGTATCAACATCGAAATGCTCTCTACTGCAGTGAATGTGGCGCTCTCGTTGCCAAACATCCACCTGCGTGGTCTCCACTTCCATGTGGGCTCGCAAATTACCGATATGAAGCCATTTGGCATGCTTTGCGAAAGTGTGAACGGCCTTCTTGACTATTTCGACCGTCACGACATCCACTTCGAAATGATTAATGTGGGTGGTGGCCTCGGCATCGACTACCTGAAGCCTGACGTGAATAGTGTTCCTGACTTCGAACACTTCTTCGACACCTTCAAGCGACGCTTGAAACTCCGCAAAGGACAGGAACTTCACTTTGAGCTCGGACGCTCAATCGTGGCACAATGCGGCTCACTGATAGCTCGTGTGGTGTTCGTGAAGGAAAATCGCAACAAAAAGTTTGTTATCCTTGATGCCGGCATGACCGACCTCATTCGCCCAGCCCTCTACGAGGCATATCATGTGATTCAGAACATATCATCGAGCGACACAGCCAGTGATGTCTACGATGTGGTAGGACCGATTTGTGAGTCGAGCGATGTGTTCGCCCGCGATGAAAAGTTACCTGTATCGAAACGCGGCGACCTTTTCGCTATCCGTTCAGCAGGGGCCTATGGCGAAACTATGGCATCGCGCTACAATATGCGCCAGCTCCCCAAGAGCTACTTCCAGCGCTAAACTAAAGCACAGTTGCATGAGATACACTTTTTCCAAGCGAAAAAGCCTTGAAATGGTGAAAAATTTTGGTTTGGAATAAAAAAGTTATTACCTTTGCACTCGCAAAAGTAACGGATGCGTCCGTCGGCTTGCAGAATATCGTTCTTGCGCCTATGTGCAAGAAGAATCTGGTTCGGTAGCTCAGCTGGATAGAGCAACAGCCTTCTAAGCTGTGGGTCCTGGGTTCGAATCCCAGCCGAATCACAAATAAAATCGCTAACTCATTTATCACAATGCAGTTAGCGATTTCCTTTTATAAAATTGCCGACTTTTTGCCGAGATATTTAGGCGTAATCAAAAAACAAGAGTTGATTGAAAGCCTCTATACTTCCTCTATAAGCTGCATTGAAGAATCTTGAATTAATCCGACAGTATTTATGATTGCTTTATTCTCTTTAAAAAATCTTGTATAGAATCGACACCATTACATGTGTGTTTTACTTCAATCTTATTCTTAATACCTCCAAGATCGTTATTTGCTATTACCTTTATTTCTGACCATATATTTTGGGCTGATGATGCATTAAAAGTAAATATTGCGATTTTTATATTTGCCTTTCGTACATATTCAAAGAACGAACGCAAATATTGATGGTCATTACGTCCAAACGAAAAACCGAAAAAGACCACTTCTTGAGATGAGCATAAGTCAATCTCTATGTTGGATTTGTGAAAATTGGGATTCCGAGATTTCTGTAAATAACTGTATCCTAGCTCCATGTCTACCTCATCTGTAACGCCTAATATTATGTCATTATTCTTAAGAGAACCATGTACGTAATGTACAGGAATGTTACACTCTATGCCTGCCTTTTCTGACGTTTTCTTTATATCTGTATAATTAAAAGTATAAATCTTTGAATCCCCGTATAGTATAACAGAGCGCAGAACATTAATCGCACATGAATTCACGTTTATTTCCTTATTTGATTCTGCGGCCAAATAATCCGTTAACTTTGATATAATCTGGTTAAAGAAGGTGGAATTGTTTCCCGTTTGTTGAAGCCAGGTCAAATGTTTAATTGCTTCAACATTATCGTCTTTCGCATCTGCAGTGCCTTTGCGAGCAAAATCCAGAAATTGTTGTTCCAGGTTATACCAGTGTTCATAATTCTTGTCTCTATTTGATGAGTCAATGAATTCTTCTAGCCCAGAGATATAAATACCTTCATGTTCTGGTTTATATAATGAGTTAAAGAAATCCTTAAATGATGTTTTCCACCCAAGGTCAATATCAAAACCATTGCCTAAAATTAATGTAATCATTGTCGTAATATTTTAATTATTTCTGCAATATTACTATACATTCATTTCTTGCAACTGTTATTTATTAACTTTTCAATTCGATTGCACGCAATTAATCTATTTTTGACAACACTATTGAACAATACTACTTGAAGTTTAACGGCTTATACAAAATATTCGTCATAACCTTTTGCGATTATAAATGCCGATAATTCCGAATCAAGCACGTTGCTAATGTCATAAACATCTAAACTGTCATATTCTTGTTTAGATATACCGCATTTAGAAATAAATGTTTTGAATTCTTCTTCGTTAATTTTGCCTTTCTTCAATAACAGATAGGCGTTATACAATTTCTCGAGTTTGTAGTTGAGTGCGATATTTGCAGTCGCCTGCTCTGCTGTTAAATTGCATGTTGATAATAGCATGTATCTACTGCGCGGACTCACAAAACGCGGTGCCAATGAACGAGCAACAAAGTACTGGTATACTAGATGCGCAAAAGCACCTATGCCAATACCTGTAAGATACGAAGTTACGCTATATACCATATCTTCTGCACTCATAAAACGAGATAGACAGGAGACCCCTAATCCGCCTAAAAAAGCATAACAAGTTTTTGTAAAATTAGTAGAGTTGTGTTCTTTGTACAATCGTATAAAATAAACAGCTAACCAACCGATTACACAACCAAAAAGAATTGGGCCAATAATAATTAGAGCTTTCATAGTAATAAAGTTTAATATGGCTGTAAAGTTACATAAAAAACACTAAATAGCACCATAAAGCCACAATAAACGCACATCAATTCCAATATATACCAGTTTGTGCTCCATTCTAAACACATAATTATCCGTTGACTTAAACTTGTGTGGATTTATATTGTGCCAAGGCAATGTAGAAGTGCGTAGGACTTCAATGACTATAAACGGGTTCTTACTGTTGTGATACACATGTTTTTTCTTTTACTTCTCCCATGATTTGAGATAACCTCGAGTTATATTTGCGCGCGTTATGTTTCTGCTATATCAATTTTTTATAAAAATCAACGCAGAAACGCCCTTCATTATACTTTTTTTTGTAATTTTGCGTATTATGCCGAGATATACTTTGTATATCTGGGTGCAAAGCAAACGAGAATACGAACTTATACAAATTATTTCGTCTTGTGAAGTAGTTAATTAAACTTATATGGAAATTAATAGATATTTATGAAAAAATAACTTTCCTATTTTATGTTTTGCTTTCGTTTTGGTTTTTATGCGTTGAAGTACAAAACTCAGCTTATAAACTAATTAACGACAAACTTCACATTGAACACTTATAAATAAGAATCTATGAACGTTGACAAGAAATCTTTGAAAGAACAGGAAATAAGAACCATGTTCATCAGTCCTGCTCTTGTCGCAAAAGGATGGCAAGTGCCTACAAACATGCGTGAAGAATATTACTTCACCGCAGGTCGCATTCTTGTGTATGGAAAAGAACATTCGCAAGAGAAGGGTAAAAAAGCCGATTACCTTTTGTTCCATAAAGGTAAACCAATTGCTGTAGTTGAGGCAAAGGACAATGTTCATGCCCTGGGTGCAGGTATGCAGCAGGCTATTGATTATGCTCGTATTCTCGACTTGAAATTTGCTTATAGTAGTAATGGTGATGGTTTTCTTGAACACGATTTCATCACAGGTAAAGAGACAGAGCTTAGTTTAGAAGAATTTCCAACCGAAGATGAATTGTATAATCGTCTCATAGATAGTAAGAATCTCACAGCCGAGCAACAGGAGATTGTAGAAACGCCATATTATTACGATGCTTACACTCATGAACCTCGCTACTATCAGCGCATTGCTATTGACCGTACTGTCGAAGCGATAGCGAAAGGTCAGCAACGTGTTCTTGTGGTTATGGCGACAGGTACAGGTAAAACCTATACTGCTTTCCAAATAATTCATCGTCTTCACAAATCTAAAGCAAAAAAGAAAATCCTTTATCTTGCAGACAGAAATATCCTTATCGACCAAACCATCGCCCAGGATTTCAAACCGTTCAAGAAGTTCATGACAAAGGTTACATCAACGGCAGAGGGCACACCAAAGATTGATACAGCTTTTGAAATTTATATGGCTTTATACCATCAGTTGGTGGGAAGAGAAGGACAGCCTGATCCATTCCTGGAAGTTTCTCCAGACTATTTTGACCTTATCGTCATTGATGAGTGTCATCGAGGAAGTGCTAAGGATGATTCTGCGTGGCGTAAAGTGCTTGAGTATTTCCATTCTGCAACTCAGATTGGTATGACGGCAACACCAAAATCGGATGAAGGTGCTAATAACTTGGAGTATTTCGGCAAGCCAGTTTACACATATTCTCTTTTGCAAGGTATTCAAGACGGATTTCTTGCTCCATATCGTGTGACAAACTCGTTCATAAATGTTGACTTAGAGGGATGGACTCCCGATGAGGGGGAGAAAGACCTTCTTGGGCAAGAAATTGAACAGAAACTATACCAAAGGCAAAATATCGGTAGAGAATTAGCATTTAAACTTCGCAGAAAAATTGTAGCACATCGCATCACCCAAATGCTGCACGAGATTGGTCGAATGACGAAAACAATCATTTTCTGCTCAGACATTGAAGAAGCTGCAGAAATGCGTCAGCTGCTAATCAATATGAATGCTGATCTTGTTAAAAAATCACCATACTATGTAACTCGTATTGTTGGCGAGGACAAAGAAGGCAAGAAGCAACTTGACAATTTCATCTCTGTCGATGAACCATATCCCACAGTTGTCACGACAAGTGAGTTGTTGTCAACTGGTGTTGACTGTAAAACCTGCGGACTTATCGTTATTGATAAGGAAATAGGCAGCATGACTGAGTTTAAGCAAATTGTTGGCCGTGGCACGCGCCTTCGCCCAGACAAAGGCAAATGGCATCTTGAAATTCTTGATTTCAGAAATGCAACAGCAAAATTCCGTGACCCGGAATTTGATGGCGATCCTGTGCCAAAAATCCCTTCTCCCCGAAAATATAAAATCAATAACGGAGAAGACGGAAGCAATACAAGTACGGCGGGAGAACCAAAGCATGACAAATATATTGTAGATGGCGTAAATATCAAAATCCAATCTGAAATTGTATCTGTCTTGGGAGAAGATGGCAAAACGATGAAAACCGAGTCGGTTACATCATTTGCCCGCAAACATATACAACGCCATTTTGAATCTCTTGACAACTTCATTCAAAAGTGGTCTGAGGCCGATAAAAAACAGGCAATCCTTGATGAACTCAAAGAATATGCAATTCTTATCGATGCTGTTCGGGATGCTAATCCTGCCCTGAAGGATGCTGATATATTCGACATTATTTGCCATGTGGCTTATGACCAAAAGCCACTTACTCGCCGTGAGCGAGCTAATAATGTAAAGAAGCGCAACTATTTCGGCAAGTATGAAGGCAAGGCTCGCGAGGTACTTGAAGCATTGCTCGACAAGTATGCCGAAAATGGCATCCTTGACTTTGAGAAAGCTGGCATCCTAGAGATTCCACCATTCAATCTCATCGGCAAACCAACAAAGATTATTAAACTTTTTGGTGGTCCAGCAGGATTTGAACAGGCAATTAAAGAACTTGAAACAGAAATTTATAAAGTAGCATAATGGCAGTAAATAATATAATCAAGCGTATTCAGAACATCATGCGTTCTGATGCGGGTATCAATGGTGACGCTCAGCGCATCGAGCAAATGGTCTGGATGTTCTTCCTCAAAGTGTATGACACTCAAGAAGAAACATGGGAATACAATGCCTATCGTGACAAAAAGGAATATAAGTCGATTATTCCTGAAAACCTCCGTTGGCGCAACTGGGCTGTTGACGAGAAAGATGGTTCTGCAATGACTGGCGATGAATTGCTTAAGTTCATAAATGAAGAATTATTCCCTGCTCTTAAGGAACTTCCTGTAACTGCCGAAACCCCACGACACATGAGCATTGTACATGAGGTTTTCCAGGATATAAACCAGTACATGAAAAATGGTACACTCCTTCGCCAAATCATCAACATCGTAAATGAGATAGAGTTTGATGACGCAGAGGATCGTCATACTTTCGGGGATATTTACGAGGGTTTGCTCAAAGACCTCCAGTCAGCGGGTAACGCCGGTGAGTTCTACACACCCCGTGCGCTCACTGACTTTATCGTTCAGCAGCTCCATCCACAATTAGGAGAGACCTTTGGTGATTTCACTTCTGGTACAGGTGGCTTCCTTACATCGGCACTTAACTTTATGGCTCCTTCGGTAAAATCAGCTGCCGATCAAGAAAAACTGCAAAAGGCTGTTGTTGGTCAAGAGTGGAAACCTCTGCCTTATCTGCTCTCGATAACTAACCTTCTTGTACACGATATTGAAGCGCCAAACATTCGTCACTGTGATTCTTTGGGCACAAACATGTCGGATTTCAAGGAGTCTGACAAGGTCGATGTTATCGGCATGAATCCTCCCTACGGTGGCAGTACTGATGCTTCTGTAAAAGGTAATTTCCCCTCACAGTTCCAGTCAAGCGAAACCGCTGACTTATTCCTCGTTCTTATCATGTACCGCCTCAAAATTGGCGGTCGTGCAGGTGTGATTATTCCTGATGGTTTCTTGTTTGGTACTGATGGTGCAAAACGCGCAATCAAGGAAAACCTTTTGCGCAAGTTTAATCTACACACCATTATACGTTTACCAGGCAGTATCTTCTCACCTTATACCTCTATTGCTACCAATATTCTGTTCTTCGACAACGAAGCTGCTGACAATGCTCCCGAGGGCTTTCGAACTCGTGAAACATGGTTCTACCGCCTTGATATGCCTGAGGGCTATAAGCACTTCAGCAAGACTAAACCTATGCGTCTCGAACACACTGCTCCCATTACCGAATGGTGGAACGACCGCAAGGAAATAATTGTGGATGATAGCGACATTAAGGCAAAGTGTTTTACTGCACAAGAATTGCTTGATATGGACTGCAACTTCGACCAGTGTAAATTCCCCAAAGATGAAGAAGAAATTTTGCCACCTGCCGAACTTCTTGCCGACTACTACAAGAAGCGCGCAGCTCTCGACCAAGAGATTGACAAAACTCTTTCTGAAATACAAGAATTGTTAGGTATAACCTTTGAGAAGTAAAAATTGTCTATAGTATGACAGGAAAACAACTTAAAAACAGCATACTCCAGTGGGCAATACAAGGCAAACTCGTCCCCCAAGACCCAAACGATGAACCTGCATCAGTTCTGCTTGAACAAATTAGAGCAGAAAAAGCACGTCTCGTAAAGGAAAAGAAAATCAAGAAGGACAAGAATGAGTCAATCATCTATCGTGGTGACGACAATTCCTATTATGAGAAGATGCTTACTACTGGAGAGGTAAAGTGCATTGATGAAGAGATACCTTTTGATATCCCTACAGGCTGGGAATGGGAAAGATTTGGGAATATAGTATTTAATCGAGATTCAGAACGAATACCAATTTCTGTTGCAGAGCGTCAACACCTACCCAAGAAATATGATTATTATGGTGCTTCCGGAGTTATAGATAAAGTTGATAAATTTATATTTGACAAGGACTTGTTATTGATAGGTGAAGATGGGGCGAATCTTATTAACAGAAATTCTCCTATTGCATTTATTGCAAGGGGTAAGTATTGGGTAAACAACCATGCGCATGTAATAGATTGCCTAAATAGCGATAACATGGCATATATATGCTTGTACATTAATGCTATTTCTCTCGTAGACTATGTAACAGGTACTGCACAACCTAAGATGAATCAAGAAAAGATGAATTCGATTCTGGTTGCAATTCCTCCAATTAAAGAACAAATTAGAATTGTTAAAAAATATTTTCAGATATATCCTTCAGTAGAAAATTATTCCTCTTTTCAAACAAAGTTAGAAAAAGTAAATGCTGAAATTTATCAAAATCTAAAGAAATCAATTCTTCAAGAAGCAATCCAAGGTAAGTTAGTACCACAAATTGCTTCTGAAGGAAATGCTTCCGTTCTTCTTCAACAGATTGAACAAGAAAAGCAAAGACTTTTCAAGGAAGGTAAGTTGAAGAAGAAGGATTTGTTATCGTCAACCATCTTCCGTGGTGACGATAACAAGTACTACGAGAAGAAAGGAAATGAAGTTGAGTGTATTGATGAAATAATACCATATAATACACCTGAAAGCTGGAGATGGATAAGATTAGGTACTTTATTTCAACATAATACAGGAAAGGCTCTAAATGCATCTAATAAAAGTGGCGAGTTAAAACCGTATATAACTACTTCAAATTTGTATTGGAATCGGTTTCAATTAGAGAACTTGAGAGAGATGTATTTTAGTCAAGGCGAAATAGATCGGTATTCTGTAAAAAAAGGAGACCTTTTAGTATGTGAAGGGGGTGATGTCGGTAGAGCTGCAATTTGGAACTACGACTACGAGATATGCATACAAAATCATATTCATAAATTAAGACCTTACGTCCACATCAATATAGAATTCTATTATCATGTTTTTTATTATTTGAAAAATATAGGATATATAGGAGGTAAAGGAATAGGCATACAAGGACTATCATCAGGAGCATTGGATAAGTTGCTATTACCGATTCCTCCTTTACGCGAGCAGAATCGAATTGTCAAAGAACTATCAGAACTCATTAAAAAACTTGAATAACATATCAAGTATTATGAGCAGATAGATGGCTCCAACTATTGTATTGACGAAGAAATACCATTCGAGATACCCAGTAGTTGGCAATGGGTGAGACTTGGGCAGATTGGTTCCTGGGGTTCTGGTTCAACACCATCTAAAGGGAATTTGGAATATTATAATAATGGTACAATTCGTTGGCTGACTACAGGTGAGTTAAATAATGGGATAATCAATGATACGAAAATAAAAATAACGGAAAAAGCGTTAAGTGAATGCTCCTTACGGTTATGTAAAATAGGAGATGTTTTAATAGCAATGTATGGGGCTACTATAGGTAAAGTTGCAATTGCGGGATGTGATTTGACTACTAATCAAGCATGCTGCGCTTGCACACTATTCTATGATTATAATAGATACTTATTTTGGTTTTTACAGGCAAATAAGCAAGCTTTCGTAGAAAAGAGTGAAGGTGGTGCACAACCAAATATTTCAAAAGAGAAAATTATAAAAACACTAATTCCTTTACCTCCGTTAAGCGAGCAGAAACGTATCATTATTCAAATAGAGAACATTTTCTCAAAGATTGGCTTTTAAATGCCAATCTTTGAGAGGAGATGCGTGATTCTCTCCGCGATTCTTTTTTGTTCTTCAAAAGGTGGTATTGGAATTAGTTTGTGTTCCAGATAGCCACTTATGATTCTTTGTTGGTTTGCTGTACCTTTGAATGTGGCTTCATCAATGAAATATGAACTTTCAAGGAAGTACAGTATATACCAAAGGTTTATTGTTTCCCCGTAGGGTCGAAGAACTTTTAGCTCAGTAGTTCCTGCCCCTATGCCATTCGGAAGGTCTTTAAGTATCATCGATTTCCTATTTTGGAAACAAGGAGTAATCTTAGCAAAGGCAACATCACCATCTGCAAAATGAGTAAAGCTCTTTTTAATGGTTCCCCAAATTCTACTTTCATATTCAAATGAGGAGCCATATCCAGCATTTATTTTTTCCATTGGTATAAATGCAGCATTAATACTATCATCACAATAGTTTTTAGGGTTTATCTGGAAAACGGTATCAATTCGGCTCCATACCCATGTTGAAGGAATTTCAAATGGAATTTCTTCATCAATAAGAGTGCAATCTTCACCTATCTGCTCATAATACTTGTTATCGTCACCTCGGAAGATGGTTGACGATAACAAATCCTTCTTCTTCAACCTACCTTCCTTGAAAAGCTTTTGCTTTTCTTGCTCAATCTGTTGAAGAAGAACGGACGCATCACCTTCTGATGCAATTTGAGGAACAAGTTTACCCTGAATTGCTTCCTGAAGGATTGACTTTTTTAGTTTTAAGTGAATTTCTAAATTTAACTTTTCTAGTTTGTCCTGTGCTATTTCGTATTTTGTTAAAGATTGTTCTGCCTGCATAAGACATTCTGCAATTCTCTTCTGTTCTTGTATAGGAGGTAAAGGTATAAGTACCTCTACAATATTTGATACAGCAAGTCCTGGTTGAGCGGTTGCAGTTGCATATTGATTGAGATTTAGAGCGGTAAGGAAATAATAGCCCCAAAATAGATTTGTTACAGAATAATTATCTGTTAGAACTGCGTGCTCAGTAGCATAAAACAAACCTGAAGCAATTTTGACATTTCCACATAGTGCTCCTTGTCGGCCCACAATTAGAAAATCTCCATTTGTATTGAAGTCGGCAACATAACCTCGAAGCCCATTGCCTCCATAACAGGGGAATTTATATAATTCTGTTTTCTCTTGAGAAATTTTACTCGCAGAAATATTCTTACCAGCCTGCATAGAGAATATGTGTTTTATCCTGCACCATTCCCAAGATGCGGGAATGTCAAATGGAATTTCGTCATCGATACATTTGACTGTGCCGTCTGCCATCTTCTCATAATAGGAATTAAATGAAGCGTATTTTTATAGGGGTTTTACCCCAATTTATTGTTTCACTTAATACTATTATTCAGATGGAAAAGAAATTTGAAAAGTATCTTCGGCAGACGAACATGGCAAAGAACACGATTGCTGCTTATCTTTATGCTTTGCGTGAATACAAAAGCAGGTACAAATCTTTGAATAAGGACAACTTGCTTTTGTACAAAACATTTTTGATAGAAACTTATAGTGCAAAAACAGTAAACCTTCGCATTCAGGCAATGAACAAATATCTCTTGTTTGTTGGCAAGGTTGAACTACACCTTAAATCGGTTAAGGTACAGCAACGATCTTATCTGGAAAATGTAATCAGTAATGCCGATTACACATTCCTCAAGAACAAACTAAAAAAAGAGGATAACCAGGAATGGTATTTCGTGGTTAGGTTCCTTGCCGCGACTGGTGCTCGCGTCAGTGAATTGGTGCAAATGAAAGTCGAGCATGTTAATGTCGGCTATATCGACCTCTACACTAAAGGAGGGAAAATAAGAAGGATTTTTATTCCTAAGAAACTACGGGAAGAAGCCTCGATGTGGTTGCATAGTCATAACCGCACAACAGGCTATTTGTTCTTGAACCGCTATGGCGAGAGAATAACCACAAGAGGCATTGCCCAGCAACTAAAGTCATTTGCTAAGCGATATGGTATAAAAGAAAGTGTAGTATATCCCCACTCATTCCGCCATCGATATGCTAAGAACTTTCTCGAAAAGTTTAACGACCTGTCGCTGCTTGCCGATCTGATGGGACACGAAAGCATTGAGACCACAAGAATATACCTGCGCCGCACATCCTCAGAGCAACAAGCAATCGTTGACAAAGTAATCACTTGGTAATATACGAGACTTGCCTTGCAGGCAAAATTAGTTTACAGGTTCATTGAACAAGACTTCATCGAACTTATTTACTGCTGGTTGCACTTGTTGCAGCTGGCAGTTTTCGTTGTGGGCTGTTGGGAACTGATTGTATTCTGTTTCATTGTCGGGGATGTTGCACTGGGTGCTCCTGGACCTAAAGGGTGTTCTGCTTGTTTTTGCTTGCCTATGGTCTAAAGTGATATGATGCACTCTGCACACATTATTGATAAGTACCATCTGTTACAATTTTTTCGCTCCCTGCGCTCATATTTTTCCTGCACAAAGTTACACCGTCGCTCTCTGAGCAAGGACAAGACGAGTTTACCTGAAAAATCTTCCTCATGCTGAGAGTATTATTTCCTGCAAATCCTTGCACGGGCGTTCACAATGTTGGCAAAGGTTCACTGGTCGCGGCGCGGTCTGCGACCACACACCGCTGTGAACTTTGCCGAGCTCACTTCGAGAGGTTGCACGATGTTGGACTCGTTCGTAAAAATTAAAAAGCGCGGAAGCGCACATTGTTTAACAAATAAAACTTCCTTATTATGAGTTACGAATTTATGACATCAGCATTAACTTCAAACGTAGTTGCAAACAACAGATATATGAAGTCTTTCACAGTAGAAATTACTGACTTTGACAATGAGACAGAAACTTTCTATGTTGAAGCTCGCAACGAATCTGACGCAGCACAGCAAGCACAAGCCCTATTCGGTGGCGATGTATATATGATGAATGTTTACTCGTACTAATTACGAGTTTTCCCAAGATAAGAGGGTGTATCAAAATTCACAGTTTGGTACACCCTTGCTGTTTTTAAGTGCC
>JAUNNJ010000019.1 GCA_030531495.1 Bacteroidales bacterium | reverse complement strand
ATTTATTCCGCCCAGTCGCTTGCGACTGCAAACATAGTAACTTTTGATGTAAATACTTTGTAATATATTATGTTTTAAACAATTACGCATAATGATAAATGGGGTATTTTTGCACACTTAATGCCTACACGAAGCCAAAAAACGTCGCAAAAGACTGATTTTGGCAAGCTCCATGCGAGCGCACAATGCGCGCAACCTGGTGAAAATCTTCCCCTCCTCCAGGCCGTCTGAGAACTGAAACGAAGTACACTGAAAAGTAACAGATTTAAGGAGCATGCCTGTTCTGGCTGGAAGCCAGCAGTAGAGTAACCGTGGGGAAAATCGACGAAGGAGATTTCGCCTGCGGATCACGAACACTCCCCATCCCCCTGGCTGGAAGCCAGTACCCACCGACCATCAACCTTTTACCGGCGGCGCAGAAACGGCAAAAATCGTCAACTACAAACTTCTATTCCACACTTCCATATAATTTTGCGAAAATTAACGGGCAATCTTTTCCTACTTGCGAGCAATTGTTGTATTTTTGTAGGTTGATAACTATACAAAAACAAAATAGATGGATTTTCGCACCACCATACATATCGCCGACAACATGGGCATTATGCATCATTCCGACCAAATGATGATGCTTGGCTCGTGCTTTAGCGACAATATTGGCGGCAAACTGCGCCAAGCCATGATTAATGTGAATGTGAATCCTTTCGGCACGCTCTACAATCCGTTTAGCATTGCCTCAAGCGTGGATCGCATCATCGACTGCATCCCCGAACGCGGCATCGACCTGTTTCAGGGCAGCGGCGTGTGGAACAGTTACAGTTTCCATTCACGCTATTCCATGTCCGACAAGGAGGCTACGCTCACACGAATGAACGAGCAAATAGAAAAGGCACATAAGCACCTGAAATCGTGCCACACGCTTATCGTGACGCTTGGCACTGCCGTGGTGTATCGCATGAAGGACACCAACCAGGTGGTGGCCAATTGCCACAAAGTGCCTCAGCACAACTTCACCCGTCAAATGGCAAGTGTCGACGAAATCACTGCTGTGCTCTCGACCATGGTTGAGCGCCTTCACGAGTTCAACCCGTCGCTTCGCATCCTGTTCACCGTTAGCCCCATTCGCCATGTGGCCGACGGACTTGAAGTGAACTCGCTGAGCAAGGCTTCGCTGCGTGTAGCCATTGCCAATGTGAACCGAGATTACTGCAAGTTCACTTCCTATTTCCCTGCCTATGAAATAGTGATGGACGACTTGCGCGACTACCGATTCTACGCCTCCGACATGGTGCACCCAAGCGATGTGGCCATCAACTACATTTGGCAAACTTTCCAAGCCGCATATTTCGACGACGCTTCTACACAAGCCATCGCACGATGCGAACGCGTGATGAAGCGCCTCACCCATCGCCCAATGACCGCAAACCGCGAAATCATTGAGCGATTCAACGCCGACACGAAAGCCGTGATTGCCAATTTGGTAAAGGAATATCCATACATTGCGAACATAAAAGAAATCAACGATTTAATTTCAGAATAATGAAGTACTCAATCGTAGAAATAGCCGACATTCTGGGAGTTGACTACCACAGCATAAGCAACGAGGAAGCCGCCGTGAGCCAGCTGCTCACCGATTCACGCTCGCTCAGCAACCCCGAAGAAACCATATTCTTCGCTCTGAAGACTGCCAATAACGACGGCCACAACTACATCGCGCCACTCTACCAGAAGGGCGTGAGAAACTTTGTGGTAAACCGCGTCGACAATGTGACTCGCGAAATGCGCGATGCCAATTTCCTTGTGGTGCCCGACACACTCGAAGCGCTGCAGGCTTTGGCCACAAGCCATCGTCGCCGTTTCAACATCCCTGTAATCGGCATCACCGGCAGCCGCGGCAAAACCACCGTGAAGGAGTGGCTCAACCAACTGCTCAACGACGACTTCAAAATCATGCGCTCGCCTCGCAGTTACAACTCTCAAATCGGTGTGCCGCTTTCGCTTTGGGACATCGACACCAACACCACACTTGCCATCATCGAAGCTGGCATATCCACCACAGGCGAGATGGACAACCTGCAGGCAATGATTCGCCCCACCATTGGCGTAATCACCAATATTGGCAGCGAACACAACGAGGGGTTTGCCTCGATGGACGAGAAAGCGCAGGAAAAGGCCAAGATTCTCAATAGCTGCGAAAGCATTGTCTATTGTGCCGACGACCCGCTGGTCACTGCCACCATCAGCCCGCTGCTTGAAGTGGATGTGGCTCATGAATACGCTTGGTCCACTTCCGACGACTCTCGTGCCGTGGTGGTGAAGGATATTGTAAAGGATGCAAAAGAGAGCCGAATCACCTACGATTTTGAAGGCAAAGAAAACACCATCACCGTGCCTTTCACTGCCGACAGCGATTTGGAAAACGTGATGACCTGCCTCGTGGTGATGAAGATTCTGGGCATTGCCCCAGAAGTGATAGCGCAGCGCATGACCACTCTCACACCCGTGGGCACACGCATCAATGTGATTGAGGGCGTGAACAATTGCACAGTGATTGCCGACGGCTACACCAGCGACTACAATTCGCTTACTCCTGCACTCGACTTTATGATTCGACGCAGCAATCCTGCGCAAGCCAACACTGTGATTCTTTCCGACCTCATGCAAGAGGCATTCAGTGCCGAAGAACTATACATCCGCGTGAGCGAACTGCTGAAGAGCAAACACATCAAGCACCTGATTGGTATCGGGCCTGACATGTGTCGCTACGGGCGCTATTTCTCGAGCATCAACGCACAGTTCTACAGCAGCGTGGCTGAATTCCTCGACAAGAAGTCGGCTGGCGATTTCGAAGACGAGACCATTCTGGTGAAGGGGGCTCCAGAATTTGAATTCGAGCAGATTCTCGACCTGCTGGAGGTGAAGCAACACCAAACTGTGGAAGAGGTCGACCTCAATGCATTAGCGCACAACTTCAAGTTTTTCCGTTCGTTTATCAAACCCGAAACCAAAGCCGTGGGCATGGTGAAGGCAAGCGGATATGGCGCAGGCAGTTACGAAATAGCCAAAACGCTGCAAGATGCTGGCTGCGACTACCTCGCTGTGGCGGTGCAAGACGAAGGCGTGGACCTACGCAAGGCGGGCATCACGATGCCTATCATCGTGCTCAACCCATCGGTGGTCAACTACAAGGCTATGTTTACCCACCATCTTGAGCCTGAAGTCTACAGCATAGAAGAATGTCGCTCGCTCATCAAGGAAGGTGCGAAATATGGAGCACATGAGTTCCCTGTGCACATCAAGCTCGACACTGGCATGCACCGGCTCGGTTTCACCAAGGAGCAACTGCCCGCACTCATCGAGTTGCTCAAGAGCCAAGAAGTCATTAAGCCCGCTTCCATGTTCTCTCACCTTTGCGTGGCAGATGAACCATCACAAGATGCCTACTCCGAACAGCAGTTTGCCTATTTCGAAGAGTGCACCGCAATGGTTCAGAAAGAATTCAGCCACTATATCTTGCGGCACATTCTCAACACCGCCGGCATTGTTCGCTTCCCCGAGAAGCAATTCGATATGGTGCGTATCGGTATCGGCCTTTATGGTATCAAAACGCTTGAAGGGCATGCTGAAGATGCACTCAAGCCAGTGTCGTCGCTCCATTCTGTGGTCATTTCCATCAAAGAATGGCCCGCCGGCACCACTATCGGATACGGCCGACACGGCGTGCTTAATCGCACTTCCCGAATCGCTACCGTCACCATTGGCTATGCCGACGGCTTCGACCGCCATTTCGGCAACGGCCATGTGAACATGTGGGTGAACGGCACCCTATGCCCCACCATTGGCAATGTGTGCATGGACGCTGTAATGATTGATGTGACCGACGCTCAATGCGAAGTGGGCGACATCGTGGAAATCTTTGGCGAACATGTGCCAGTGGAAGCGCTCAGCGATGTGCGTGGCACAATCCCTTACGAAATTCTCACCAGCGTTTCGCCTCGTGTGAAGCGTGTATATTATCGCGAATAATTTTCATTCACTACACACAATACAACTATGAAACTCAGTAAAATATTTCTCTCAGTTGCCACATTGAGCGCCATGTGCGCCCAAGCCGAATCGTTTGAGGCTGGTGGCATCCACTTCACCACCACAGGGGCAAACTCTGTGAAAGTCGACCGAGTGCCTGCCGACAAAGCCGTCACCAGTCCCTACAAGGGCGTGTACATCATTCCCGAACAGGTGTACTTCGACGGGGCAAACTACAATGTCACCGCCATTGCCGACAGCGCGTTCTACCAGTCGAAAGCTACCGAAATTCAGGTCCCCAACACGGTGAAGACAATCGGAGAAGGGGCTTTCGCATATGCCACCGACCTCACAAGCATCACGCTACCGCTCCACCTCAATGCGGTGTCGAAACTGATGCTGGCTGGCACAAGCGTGGTGAATGTAGCGGTGCCTGAAGGCGTGAAAAACATTGGTTGGGGTGCTTTCCAATCTTGTGGTTTGCTCCACACCATGCTGCTGCCTTCCACCACCAAGAAGATTGAGGCTTATGGCTACAACAACTGCCACAACCTCTACGAAATCTATTGCGCCGCACCATCTGCTCCCGAAGCAAGCGGATGGGCCATATTCATTGGCCTCAGTGGCATCGATGTAATCGTACCCGACGAGGATGCTGTGCAAAAATACGCGGCCAACGCCATTTGGGGCAACGAGGAAACTTTCACGCTCTATCCCAGCGAAGATGTGTCTATCACCATGACAGGTGAAGTGGAGAAATACAACGACCAATATATGCGTTTTGCTTTGGGCAACAATCTGGCATACAAAATCTATAAAGGCGACGAACAAATCGCTCTCACTGCTGCCGACTATTATTATGTGCCCAACACTGCAGAAGGGGCTGAATACACCATCGTACCAACAGATATGATGAACGATGCCGACCCTACAATTGTAATCATAGAGCCATCAGCTGTGAAGAATGTTATCGCCGACTACGATTTGCCTAAAGTCTACGGTCGCGATGGCGCTATCCACATCCATGGCAATACCCATGGCGACATCGTCACCGTATTCGACATGTATGGCCGCCTATGCTTCCGCCGCCACACCAATGGCGATGAAGTAATCACCCTCGACAAGGGCATCTACATCGTGCTCGTGGGCAACCATCCTACTAAAGTACGCCTATGATTACTGCCGACGACGAGAAATATATGCGCATGGCGCTCCGCGAAGCCGAAGCCGCTAAAGAAGCCGACGAGGTGCCCATCGGCGCCGTGATTGTGTGCCGCGGGCGTGTCATTGCACGTGGACACAACCTCACCGAAACCCTGACCGATGTCACCGCTCATGCCGAAATGCAAGCCATCACATCGGCAGCCACCTTCCTTGGCGGGAAATATCTCACCGACTGCACGCTCTATGTCACCGTTGAGCCTTGCCTGATGTGTGCCGGGGCTTTGGGATGGAGTCAAATCAGCCGTATCGTTTATGGCTGTGCCGACGACAAGCGCGGCTACCACACTTTCTGCCAAAAACCTTTCCATAAAAAAGCTGTGGTCGAAGGTGGGGTGCTTGCCGACGAATGCGCAGCGCTAATGACCGATTTCTTCAGCCACAAACGATAAGTAGTAACATTACACAATAATACAATTATAGAGATGAATACAAACCGAATCTTTGCATCTTTCGTGCTTCTGCTAGCAAGCGCCTTTATGGTGGCGTGCGCACAGCAAAACATCACCAGTTCCGTGCCCTCAATCAAAGTGCAAACCGACACGGTGAAGGTGATGAGCAAAAAGATGAACCGCGAAATCAAGGCTGTGGTGGTGCTGCCAAACCAACATCTCGACAACCCCACCGACAGTTTCCCCACCGTGTATGTGCTTCATGGAGCATGGGGCAGTTACCAAGACTGGCCAACCAAGAAAAGCCTTGAGCCTATTGCCACAAAATATGGCGTGGTAATCGTGTGTCCCGACGGACAGGACAGCTGGTACTTCGATTCGCCAATCGACCCAAAAATGCAGTTCGAAACCTTCATTAGCAAAGAACTCGTAGAATATGTTGATTCACACTACCGCACATTCCGCAATCCTAAGATGCGCGCCATCACCGGACTGAGTATGGGTGGCCATGGAGCATTGTGGAATGGATTCCGCCATCCCGATGTGTTTGGCAACTGCGGCAGCATGAGCGGTGGCGTGGATATCACAAAATTCCCCAACAAGTGGAAAATCGACTTGCGCCTCGGAAAATTCGAAACCAACCAGCAAGTTTGGGCCGAGCACACCGTCATCAGCCTCGTGCCCACACTGAAGGCCGGCCAGAACATCATCATCGACGACGGCTCATCCGACTTCTTCTATGAAGTGAACTGCAATTTGCACAAGGCACTGCTCGATGCAAAAATTCCACACGACTTCACCATCCGCCCTGGAGGTCACACATGGGACTACTGGACCAACGCCCTCGACTACCACATGCTCTTCTTCAGCAAAGCCTTCACTAAATAAAAACATTGGCAATTTGCCACTTTTCAACACAAAAATTAGGGGATTCTTTTGTGGGAATTCCCTAATTTTGTATATCTTTGCGGACAGAAATAACAATTTGTCAATTCTTCATTTCTTTGAGTATGGAAACCAAACGACCAAAAATCCTTATCATCTACACCGGTGGCACCATCGGCATGATGGAGAATCCCGTTACACATACCCTGCAACCTTTCGATTTCTCTCATCTGATGGAGAATGTGCCGAAGGTGCAACTGCTCGACTACGATATCGACAATATCCAGTTCAGCTCACCTATCGACAGCAGCAACATGAATCCTCAGCACTGGAGCGAAATAGCAAAGGCTATCGAAAAGAACTACGACAAATATGATGGTTTCGTGGTGCTACACGGCACCGACACAATGGCGTTTACTGCTTCGGCACTTAGTTTCATGCTTGAGAATTTAAGCAAGCCGGTCATCATCACCGGGTCGCAACTCCCTATCGGCGAAGTGCGTACCGACGGTGAAGAAAACCTGATTACCGCTCTTCAAGTGGCTGCAGCAACCGATGCCGCCGGCAATGCGATGATTCAGGAAGTGGCTATTCTGTTTGAAAACTATCTGTGGCGTGGCAATCGCAGCACGAAGATGAGCGCCGACAACTTCAACGCATTCCGCAGCAACAACTATCCAGAATTGGCAAAAATCGGTCTGGGCATCCTTTTCCACGAAGAAGCGCTCTATCGCTTGCCATCAAAGCGTCCGCTGAAGGTGCGCTACGATATGGACCCGAATGTGATGTTCATCCAGCTCAATCCCGGCATGACTCCCGAAATCCTCAACCATTTGCTCCACACGCCTAACATCAAGGGCATCGTGCTGAAAACCTATGGTGCGGGCAATAGTCCCAGCGAACCTTGGTTCACACAGCTTATCAACGAAGCCAACGAGCGCGGCATCGTCATCCTCAATGTTACGCAATGTGTGAATGGCGGCGTGAAGCAATCGCTCTACGAAACCGGCGACTGCCTCAGCCAGGCTGGCGTGGTGAGCGGACACGACATCACCAGCGAAGCTGCCATCACTAAACTGATGTATCTGTTCGGACTCGGGCTCCCACCCGAAACGGTAAAAACCTACCTCCAAAGCGCCATCTGCGGTGAGGTAACCATCCAAAACTAAAAATCAGCCACACCATTCCTGCACTGACAAGAAAACCACATATTAAGGCTTTCTTCTCACAAGTTGCATCACGGCAATGAAATGCCAATCTACCCTGCAAAAAAGGAAACTGAGAAAGAATATCTGAATTGTGGTGTGTGGGGTTCTGTATTTTTTTTGTATCTTTGTAGGATAGATTTAGACGACAAAATTCAATGGACAAGAAAATGATAAATGTTGCCATCGACGGCACATCTTCAAGCGGCAAGAGCACCATGGCAAAGGCTTTGGCCAAGGCCGTGGGCTATACCTATATCGACACCGGCGCCATGTATCGCAGCGTGGCACTGTTCTGCTTGCGCCATGGCCTCATCACCGACGGCAAAGTGGATGTGGAGCAGTTGATTCCTATGCTTCCTGAAATCAGAATCACATTCAAGATTGAAGACGGAAAGCAAATCACCTATCTCAACGACGAGAATGTGGAAAACGAGATTCGCGGGCTTGAAGTGTCGAACAATGTGAGCCCTGTGGCTGCCATTGCGGAAGTTCGTCACGCTATGGTTCGCCTCCAGCAGGAGATGGGCAAAAACAAAGGCGTGGTGATGGACGGCCGCGATATTGGCACCGTGGTTCTCCCTGATGCAGAAATCAAACTCTATGTGACCACAAGTCCTGAAATTCGCGCCCAACGCCGATTCGATGAAATGCGTGCAAAAGGCGACAACAGCGTCACACTCGACGACATTATCGCCAACGTGAAGATGCGCGACCACATCGACATGACTCGCAAAGAAAGTCCATTGCGCAAGGCCGACGACGCCGTGGAAGTGGACAGCGGCAAGTTTGCATCAGCCGAAGCGCAAATCGCTTGGGCGGTGAGCTACTTCAAGCAGTTCATGCAAGAGCACTACGGCGAACAGTATTAATTCTACGCACATAGAGATACATGGCAATTATCGAGATTGATCAATATTCAGGATTCTGCTTTGGTGTGACACGCGCCATCAACAAGGCTGAGGAGCAGTTGGCCAACACCGGTCACCTCTACTGCCTGGGCGACATCGTGCATAACAGCAACGAGGTGGAGCGCCTGAAGCAGGAAGGACTTGAAACCATCACCCATGAGCAGTTGAGAGAGTTGCACGATGTGAATGTGCTGCTGCGTGCCCATGGCGAGCCGCCAGAAACCTACGAGATTGCCCGACGCAACAATATCAAAATCATCGATGCCACTTGCCCTGTGGTGCTGAAGCTGCAGCAACGCATCAAGCACACCTACAACGACGAGCCCGAAGAGCCACAAATCGTGATTTATGGCAAGCGTGGACACGCCGAGGTGAATGGCCTTGTGGGACAGACCGCAGGCAAGGCGCTCGTGATTGAAAACATCAACGAAATCGACAAAATCGACTATAGCCGCAATGTGTATCTCTACAGCCAAACCACCAAAAGTGTGCAGGAGCTGAAGAAAATCATTGAAGCGGTGAAGGAGAAGATGCAAAACGGAGCCGAACTGAAAAGCTACGACACCATCTGCCGCTCGGTGGCAAACAGAATTCCGCAAATCCGCGAATTTGCCAAGCGCCACGACCTCATCCTCTTCGTGTGCGGGAAGAAGAGCAGCAACGGCAAAATCCTTTTCGGCGAATGCCTTGATGCCAACCCCAATTCACACCTGGTGAGCAACGAAACCGAAATCAACCCCGAATGGCTCCAAGACAAGGTGTCGATTGGCATTTGCGGCGCCACCTCCACCCCCATGTGGCTGATGAACAGCGTGAAGGCTGCAGCCGAGCAAATTGCTTGTAAACAATAACATTATAATAGATATGACCAAACGAACCTACACCATCATCATCGCTCTGCTTGTGGCACTCGACATTGCCACCGGATTCTGGTATATTGCTGGCCATATCAACAGCGATGGCAAAAGCGACATCTTCGACAGCGACCACGGATTGGCCGTCGCAGCCGACACCATCTCCGACAAGTCGATAGACGACAAATTTGAGATAATTGAAAACGATGCCTATTTCGTGTCGAACTCTCCTGCTATCGCTGGCAATATGCAAACCTTCTTTGCAAGCATCAAGCGCATCAAGTGCAAACTCCCGACAGAAATCAACGGCAACGGCGACCTCGGCAATCTGATGGCAGCCATTGCCGATAAGGCATTCCCCGAAAGCCACTCCAATCTTGAAGGTGGCATACAAATGTTTTTGAAAGCCCCGACTTTCAACTATAAGGGCATCGACTACAAGGTGATAGACACAGCTCCCACCATCATGGCAAAATACGGCAATGTGCAAGGGGTGAAGGTCTACCCTATTTTCACGAGCCGCAACTACCTGGTGATGGCTATCGACCTCACATCGTACGACGGAAACAAAACGCGAGAAAAACTGCTCTTCGTCAACTATAACCGCACCAACCAATCAGTGCTAAACAAAGGCAACATTTTTGCGGCCAACACCGACGACGACATACTTGAGCTCGTGAACAAGAAAATTGAGAAACTCAACGAGGACGAGCACGAATCGTTTAAGGAGGCCTCTTATCTGTCATCAGAATTATACCTCCGTCGCAACGGCATTTTCTTCGTCTATCAGCCAGGAGAAATCTCCGACGACAAGGACCCCATCGAGGTGTTTGTGTCTTTCAAAACACTGCAGGAGTACCTCACCCCCACATTCCGTGGCATCGTGAGCGAAAACGCTGACTACAACGAGCTCAAGCCCATCACCTTCAAGCAAGGCTAACCTTCTTTGCCTCGTTTCTATTCAGTCCAGAAATGTTTATTTTATAAAGTCAACGAGTCCACAAGTCTTCAGGTCTACAAGTTTTGCCTGCGAGTTATATGGGAGTGAAGAGAGTTTAACATGCCAGAGGCATGTCCCTTCTATGTTGGAGAAAGGGGCAGAAATATTTATTTTTGTGTTTATCGCCTTGCGGAGGGTGGAGGCCTTCCGTAAGGAAGGTGGTGGGATTAGTGGATGATTTTGTATGGGAGCTTGCTCACAAGGAAAATCATGCGCTCATACCGCCAGGTGCTTCAGCACCCATCCTCCGCGAGGGGTTTATCTTGGTTTTTGTGATTCCTCCCCACTAAATTTCCATTGAGGCAAAAATACGGCAATAGCCATAGGTCCCACGCGGGCTTATGGCTATTGCTATTTTGAATTGTAACGAAATCGGACGGATTAGAGCACAAACCAGGTGCTGGTGTCGTAGCGAGGCAAGGCATAGAGTTGCACATCGCGAGTGGCCTGGTCAGGGGCGAAACTTGCATCGCCCACAGTGGCGCCTTTAGCTTCAAGGGCTGTGCGGGTTTCCCAAAGTGCAATTTCAGGCGTGTTGTTGTCGTTGCTCAAATGGTTGAGGAACACAAACTTCAGTTCAGGATTCCACATATCGGCCACAAATCGGGCAGTCACCTTATTGTCGAGATGTCCTTTCGCCCCAGCCACACGCGCCTTCAGATAAGAAGGATACGACCCTGCAGCCAGCATATTGTGGTCGTAGTTGCTCTCTATCATCAGATATTGCGCCTGACGCATATAGAAATCGGCGCGATTTGTGATTTCGCCTTGGTCAGGCGACACCACAAATCGGCGACCGCCGCCTTCAATCATAAAACCGCTACAGTCTTCGCTGTCGTGCGATTGCTTAAAAGCCGTAATCTTCATACCCGCCAAAGTGAATGGTATCTCGTGATAGATGGCTTTGTGGTATTCCTTGATGCGATTAGAAATGCTGTGCTTGCGAAGCATGCCATTAAGGCAACGGTTGGTGCACCACACACAAATGCGTGGACTCTTGAACTTGCGCAAAATCCTGTACACGAAGCGCACATGGTCGGCATGGTCGTGCGTAAGGATGATGCCTTTAATTTTTCCCATTTTAATGCCGTTGCGCTCAAGTTCATCGAACACGCGGTCGGGCTCCACGCCACAGTCCACCAATATCCCTTCGTGCTCATTGCCGATGTAGGCACAGTTGCCACTCGAGCCGCTGCCGAAACTGGCAAAGTGCATACGCCATTCCCCTTCCGATGAGGCAGGCTTTGGAGCAGGCCTCACTTGCTGCACAGGCTCAAGTTCATCTTCGTCGAAGAATATCGAACTTTGTCGTGGTGATTTTTTAGTTGTTTTATAGTCGTTGTTATTCATTTCCTGTAATTGTGTGTCTGTTTTTCGGTGCTATTTATAGAGGAGGAAAATGGTCGGCACCTTATTGAGGTCGATAGGGTGTTTAGCCCAATCTTTCACCCCCCGAGTGATGATTTGCTCCCGCTCACCCGTGATGTCGGTGGCAATGCAAAGTTTCAAATTAGCCGGTAGTGATTTCACCATTTCCGCCAGTAGTGAATTGTTGCGGTAAGGAGTTTCGATAAAAATCTGAGTCTGGTCCTCCTTCATGATTCGCAGTTCCATTTCCTTCAACTTCCTTGCTCGCGCTCCCGACTCGATAGGGAGGTAGCCGATAAAAGCGAAACTCTGTCCATTGAAGCCGCTGCCCATCAGCCCCATCAAAATGCTCGACGGTCCCACCAGCGGGCGCACCTTCAGCCCCTTGCGTTGGGCAATAGCCACCACATCGGCACCCGGGTCGGCAATGGCCGGACATCCAGCCTCGCTAATCACGCCCATCGGTTCACCCTTTTCGAGGGCTTCAAGATAGGTGCTCACCTGGCGCGGGTCGGTATGGCGATTGAGTTCGTAGAAAGTGAGGCTGTCGATATCAATTTCCCTGTCGCACTTCTTAAGGAAGCGTCGTGCCGAGCGCACATTCTCCACGATGAAATGCTTGATGTGGCTCACCAGCGCAATGTTGGTTGCGGGAAGCACACTATTCAACTCGCCATCGCTCAGTTGCACAGGAATCAGATATAATGCAGTCTCAATCATAGCGTATTGTCAACGGTTGTAATTAAACACAACTGCAAAGTTACAAAATTCTGCCCACATTCTATTCCTAAATAATGTCAAAAACCTCGTCCCCAAAACAAGGGACGAGGTCGTATACCCATTTAATGCCCAAGCATTAAGCAACTACACTAATATCGTAAAGATACTCTGGAGCGAAATCAGCTTCATTTTCCCATGTCACAGTATCAAATTTCACGGTAAAGCGTTTAAACATTTCCACATTGCGAAGAGGAAGAAACACTTCGCCAACAAGCGAAGACTCCAAATCAGCAATACGCACTTCTCCTGTATTGAAAAAGAGGCGCAAACGATAGCCGTCAATATATTCAGCCTTAATTATTTCAAGAAAAGTTGGCATAACCAGTCTATTTAAGTGGTTCAATTTTATTGAGTGGAGCACCTTTTTGTGCCAATTCCCAATTTGTCATCAGCTCATCACGGTGAAGGTCGAGCCACTCAAGAATCATACGTAATGCACGGCCTGGCATCTCACCTTTAACCACACCATCCTTGATGTTGACAATAACTTTATACTCTCCATACCAAGCATGAAAATGTGGGGGCATGTGGTCGTTATAGTTTAACCAAATGATTATTCCATAAAAGTCGCTTATCTGTGGCATATCATTGTATTATTCATTTCACAACTGCAAAGTTACAAAATTCTGCCCATATTCCATTCCTAAATAATGTCAAATTCTCCACCGGCAGCAAAACAAACTGCGGCCTTCGGGAAATGCGTGGCGGTGGCATGCGGGCATACTACGGAAAAAAGTGGATGATATTCTTGGTGGTGTGGCGCGTTTGCAGTAATTTTGCATAGGAAATTTCCGATTGACAATCTATGATCGAACGACACGTCATTATCGACAATATTGACCCTGTGATTTTCTACGGGGTAAACAATTGTAACATTCAGCTTATCCGCAACCTCTTCCCTAAGTTGCGCATGGCCGCTCGTGGCAATGTGATTAAAGTGATTGGCGAAGAGGAAGAAACGGCTTTCTTTGAACAGAAAATCAAGGAACTCGCCGATTTCTGCAACCACTATAACCAACTCAACGAGGAGGTGATTATCGACACCATCAAAGGCACTCCCCCCAAGGAACTGAAGATGGACGACGCCATTATTTTCGGCGTGAACGGCAAGCCTATCAAGGCGCGCACACCCAACCAGCAACTGCTGGTGAAAACTTTCACCGAAAGCGACCTCACCTTCGCCCTTGGACCTGCCGGCACTGGTAAAACCTACTTAGCGGTGGCTATGGCTGTGCGTGCGCTGAAGAATCGCGAGGTGAGAAAAATCATCCTCTCACGCCCTGCAGTGGAAGCAGGCGAAAAACTCGGTTTCCTCCCCGGCGACATGAAGGACAAGATTGACCCATATCTGCAGCCGCTCTACGATGCGCTCGAAGATATGATTCCGCAGACAAAACTCAAAGAATACATGGAAACCAAGGTGATTCAGATTGCACCTTTGGCTTTCATGCGTGGCCGCACGCTCAACGACGCCATTGTGGTGCTCGATGAAGCGCAAAACACCACCACCCACCAAATCAAGATGTTCCTCACCCGCCTGGGCATGGGCAGCAAGATGATTATCACCGGCGATGTGACCCAAATCGACTTGCCTCGCACCACTGCATCGGGCCTTATTCAGGCGCTGAAGATTCTGCGCAATGTGAAGGGCATCGGCAGAGTGGAATTTGAGAAGAAAGACATCGTGCGCCACCACTTGGTGCAACGCATCGTTGAGGCTTACGAGCGCCACGACGAGGAAGAGCGCGCACACGAACAACAAGGAGAATAAGATTATTCAAAACAAATAAAAACTTCAATTCAATGGCTAAAACTTTAGTTCGCACCGACTTCAATTTTGAAGGTCAAACAAATGTGTATCACGGAAAAGTACGCGATGTTTACAGCATCGGCGACGACATTCTCGTGATGGTAGCAACCGACCGTATTTCGGCATTCGATGTAATCCTTCCAAAGGGCATTCCATCAAAAGGTCAGGTTCTCAACCAGATTGCAGCATCGTTTCTCGATGCCACTGCCGACATCGTTCCAAACTGGAAGCTTGCCACTCCCGACCCAATGGTGACCGTGGGCAAGAAATGCGAAGGTTTTGCCGTTGAAATGATTATCCGCGGCTATCTCACCGGTAGCGCTTGGCGTGCCTACAAGGCTGGCTGCCGCGAAATTTGCGGCGTGAAGCTTCCCGACGGCATGCGCGAAAACGAGCGTTTCCCCGAACCCATCATCACCCCAACAACCAAGGCTGAAGCAGGCCACGACGAAGACATTTCTCGCGAAGAAATCATCGCCCAAGGCATCGTGAGCGAAGAAGACTACGCAGTGGTGGAGAAATACACCCGCGCACTCTTTGCCCGCGGCACCGAAATCGCTGCCAGCAAGGGCCTTATCCTCGTCGACACCAAATACGAATTTGGCAAGGCCGACGGCAAGGTGATTTTGATGGACGAAATCCACACCCCCGACAGCAGCCGCTACTTCTATGCCGATGGCTATGAAGAAAAATTCGAGAAGGGCGAGCCTCAGAAGCAATTGAGCAAGGAATTCGTGCGCCAATGGCTCATCGAAAACAACTTCATGGGCAAGGAAGGCCAACAAGTGCCAGAAATGACCGAAGAATACTGCGACACCGTTTCGAAGCGCTACATCGAACTTTTTGAAGAAATCACCGGCAATAAATTTGCGCCTTGCAACGAAGAAGACCTCGCCGCACGCATCGAAAAGAACGTAAGCGAATATCTCAAAACGCTCTAATACACAATAGTGAACAAAGTAGAACAAATAAAACCCTATAGCGAAAGCGACGGAAAGACCGAGCAGGTGAAAGCCATGTTCGACTCCATTGCGCCGGCCTACGACTTCATGAACCGCGCGATGACGATGGGCATCGACAAGTGGTGGCGCAAGGTGGCTCGCAAAAAGGTGGCAGCCGTTGCCCCCAAGAATTTGCTTGATGTGGCCACCGGCACCGGCGATTTTGCCATCCAGCTCCACAACCATCTCCACTGCCAAGTGACGGGTATCGACCTGAGCGACGGTATGCTGGAGGTGGCTCGCAAAAAAGTGGCTGACAAGCATCTCCAGGACCACATCACCTTTGAGCAAGGCGACTGCCTGAAGATGCGTTTCGACGGCGAGAGTTTCGATGCTGTAACCGTGGCGTTCGGTGTACGCAATTTTGAGCACATCAACCGAGGCTACGAAGAAATGTATCGCGTACTCAAGCCTGGCGGAATGCTCTGCGTGCTCGAACTTTCCACACCGCAAAACCGCTTTATCCGTTTCTTCTACGACCTCTATGCGCTGCATATCATCCCATTCGTGGGGTCGCTGAAAAGTGGCGACAAGAGCGCTTACCGCTACCTCCCTGAAAGCATCGCCGCCGTGCCACAAGGCGAGCAGATGCTCGACATCATGCGAGCAGCTGGGTTTAAGGACTGCAAGGTGAAACGCCTCACTTTAGGCGTGTGCAGCATCTACACTGGCATAAAATAGAAAGCACCAATCGAGTGCTCTCGCTCATACCATCAATCCCCAAGAAGTGAAAATCTGGCTTCTTGGGGATTTTTAACATCCATTTTTGATGGCAGATTAATCCAAAATTGCTAAATTTGTACCAACAATTACATTTATTTCGTATTACAATTATAGGTTAATTATGGCAGCAATCAAAACAATCGGCATTCTCACATCGGGCGGCGACGCTCCGGGCATGAATGCGGCAATACGCTCTGTCACCCGTTCAGCAATCTTTAGCGGTTTCAATGTAAAGGGTATCTATCGTGGCTACAAAGGCCTCATCGACAACGATATCGTAGAATTCAAGACCCAAAACGTGTCGAACATCATTCAACAAGGCGGTACAATTCTGAAAACTGCGCGATGCAAGGAATTCACCACTGTGGAAGGACGCCAACGCGCCTACGAAGTGATTAAGCAACAAGGCATCGACGCCCTTGTGGTGATTGGTGGCGACGGCTCACTTACTGGCGCACGCCAGTTTGCCAGCGAATTCGACTTCCCTATCATCGGCCTTCCTGGCACAATCGACAACGACCTCTTCGGCACCGACCACACCATCGGTTACGACACCGCGCTCAACACCATCATGTGGTGCGTGGACCGCATTCGCGACACCGCCACCTCTCACGAGCGCCTCTTCTTCATCGAAGTGATGGGCCGCAACGCTGGCTTCCTCGCCCTCAACGGTGCCATTGCCAGCGGTGCTGAAGCAGCCATCATCCCTGAGATTTCAACAGAAGTCGACCAGTTGGCAGAACTCATCCAGAATGGTTTCCGCAAGAGCAAGAACTCTTCAATCGTGCTCGTGGCAGAAAGTCCTATCACCGGCGGTGCTATGGGGCTGGCCGAACGCGTTCGCAAGGAATACCCAGAATATGATGTGCGTGTCACCATCCTCGGCCACTTACAACGCGGTGGTTCGCCTACTGCTCAAGACCGCATCCTCGCTTCGCGCATGGGTGCTGCAGCCGTCGACGCCCTGCTCGAAGGTCAACGCAATGTGATGATTGGCGACGACGACGAACAAATCGTTTACGTTCCATTCAGCAAGGCTATCAAAAACGAGAAGCCTATCGACCGCGGTCTCCTCGAAACCCTCCGCCGCCTTTCTATCTAACCAACTGCATCGACAACGTAACACAAAACATATTAGCATAAAAACGATGAGGCTGTGTCATAATTGGAGTTTTATGATACAGCCTCTTTTCTCAAGGTACTATACAACAGCCTTTATCCATTTTGGCAAAAGCCAGATTTTTGTGGCGTTACTGCATTTTCTCAATAAAACTGCCACACAAAATTTGCAGAAATTTAAAACTATTACTAATTTTGCACAAATAAATGCGTAACAGCCGTTACGGTAATACATTTTACGATACGCGTATTGTTATGAAATTTTACGACAGAACATTAGAAATAGTAAAACTGCGCAAAATTGAGGAGCAGTCAAAATCTTCTGCTCAATTCACCATTGTATCGGGCCGACGACGCATTGGCAAAACTTGCCTTGTGAAAGAAGCTTATAAAGACCTGCCTTTGGTCTACTTTTTTGTAGCACGCAAAGCGGAACCCGAGCTATGCAGCACCTTTATTGACGCTCTAAAAGAAACACTGGACATTCCCATTCCCGAAGGTTCGGTAACCAACTTTGCTGCGGTATTCAAATATGTGATGGAATTGGCTCAAAAGCAACATATCACCATCATGATTGATGAATTTCAAGAGTTCTACAATATCAATTCGTCGATATATTCCGATATGCAGAATATTTGGGATCAATACAAGGCCACGGCGAGCATCAATCTCATCGTGTGTGGCTCTGCGAACTCTCTGCTCAACAGAATATTCCGCGACGCGAAAGAGCCCCTATATGGACGACATACCGACCAAATGCACATAGGTGTTTTCCCTCCTTCTGTACTGAAAGAAATTCTTAACGACTACAATCCCACCTACACCAGCGAAGATTTGCTTGCATTATACGCTTTCACTGGCGGTGTGGCAAAGTATGTGGAAATGATGATGGACAAGGGCAACACAACTTACCAGAAAATGCTTGATTGCATCTTTATGCCCGACTCTTATTTTCTGGGCGAAGGAACCAATATGCTCATCGAAGAATTTGGAAAAGAATACAGCACTTATTTCTCTATCTTATCGCTGATAGCGCAAGGCTACAACACCCGCGGAGAAATGGAAGATATGCTGAATTGTGGATTAGGTGGGTATCTAAAAAAACTTATGACAGATTACCAGCTCATCAATAAGATGCAGCCTCTCTACGAGAAAGCAGCCAACAAGAACGTGCACTATGAGATAGGCGACTGCTTCTTGCGCTTTTGGTTCCGTTTCGTCAACAAATACGCCCACATCATTGAAGCCGGCAGCATTGACCGACTTAAAACAATCGTTGAGCGTGACTATCCCACATTCAGTGGTAAAACGCTGGAGCAATATTTTCTTGCATCATTCAAAGAAGCTGGGACATACACCCGATTAGGGTATTGGCACGACCGAAAAGGGAACAACGAAATCGACATCGTTGCAGAAGATGAATTTGAACAAAAAGTGGTGTTCTACGAAGTGAAACGCCAAGCAAAAAACATTGATATAGCCATTCTTCGCGCTAAAGCCGACATTTTCTTTCAAAACACCAAACAATGCAAAAACTACGAAACTTCATTCGCGGGTTTGAGTATGGAAGATATGTAAGAAAAATATGCCCCATAATATAAATTACTATCATTTTTATTAGGTTATCGTGGTAAAAAACAGAAAAAAATCCGTAAGTTTGTAGTTGATTTCAGAAATTGTAAAACACTGTAGTAATGAAATATAATTTTAAAGAAAAACAAGCCATCATTTCTGTGGTTATGGCTATGGCACAAGCCGATGGCATTATCGACCCTAACGAACTCGCATATTTTGAACAGTTGCAGGAACTGCTCCATATCACTAACGCTGAATTGCGCAGTGTGACTGCCACTGTTGACAACGATTTTTCGTTGCTCGGTCTTATCGTGCTTTCGCAAATGGACGACCAGAAGAAAGCCGATGTGAAGAAGATGCTACTGCAAATGATGACAAGCGACAGCGACCTCGACGAGAAGGAACTCACGCTGTTTAATTTCATCTGCCGCGTAACTGGCATGGATATTGCCACAGATAGCATTGATGCTTCCGATGGTCTGGATTACGACCCCACTCGCCTTCTTGATTCGAAAGCGGCAAAAGCCATCCAAAGCGCAGAAAAGAAGCTCCTCGGCGAAGGAAACAACTAACCCCTTATTTAATACTTAACCAACACAAAAAAGTAAAGAATATGAAAGCAAAAGCTATCCTCACCCTGATTTTGGCGTGTGCCTTCACATGCGTCAGCGCGAAAAATGAAAAAGAAGAAGAGTATAAGCACAACAACTGCTACAACTTCAAACGCGGCGTTGAAGAAGTTGAAAAAGAAAACAACGAAGAAGCGGAAAAGTATTTTAAAGCCGAAATCGCAGAGCACTCGGATTGCGACAGAGCCTATCAGCAGCTCGCAATCATCTACGGTAACCAAGGCGAAAATGGCGATGCACTCACGTATATCAACCAAGCCATCAAGTATTGCCCTAAAAAGGACAATCTCAGCCAAGCTTTCAACCACTATGTGAAAGCAAAAGTGATGGAAAACCTCGACCGACTCGATGAGGCTGAGGCTGAATTCACAGAATCAATCAAACTTGACCCAGAAAACAGCACAAGCTATGCCGAGCGAGGAATGTTTTACTACACGCAAAAAAAGCACGAACAAAGTTATGCCGACTACCAAAAAGCGTCAGAGCTTGAGCCAGGCTTTGCCGACTATGTGATTTATATGGGCATCAACATGGAAGCCATGGAAAAATACCAGGAGGCTTTCAACCACTACGAATATGCTTTTAAACTCGCTCCTAATAACTACACAGCCCTTGCCTACAAAGGTGACGCGTTGCTTAAGCTCAAAAAATACAACGACGCCATCAACTGCTACATTGAAGCGCTCAATGGCGAAAACTTCAACAAGGGCGCATTAGACGGCATCGAGGACGCTGTGGAAGAAGTGCCAGATGTGGTGATTGCTAAGCTGAAAGCTCAGCACGTAAAGAGTCCGAAAGAGCAAATGTGGACCGCTATTTTGGCATCAATTCTGTATAACACCAAGAAATACGACGAGGCCGCAAAACTGTATAACGAATTGCTGCAAGACGAGCCAGAGGCGCCTATCTACGCAGCACTTTCCGACACCCACAAAGATGCCGGCGACTACCAACAGGCACTCGACAACATAGAGAAAGCCTTGGAGCTCAACCCAGACGAGGCGAGTTACCTCATTAAAAAAGCCGTGATTCTTCTCAGTTTAGGCGAATACGACAAAGCCATTGAAGCGACCGATTCATGCATAGAACAAAACCCAGATTTTGCATATCTCTATACATTTAGAAGCTCTATCCACAAAGAGAAAAAGGACCTCGACAAGGCGCTCGCCGACGTGAACACAGCTATCAATTTAGGTAATGAAACTGATGACGAAAAACTTTTTTTGAGAGCCAGAATCCTTCAACAAATGGGCAAGAACGACGAAGCGAAAAACGACTTTGAAGCCATTTTGGCCGACTCTGCAATCACATTCAACATGCCTTATGCAAACCTTTTCCTTGGAAATATGGATTTGGCTTTCGAACAAACCGACTCGCTCGTGAACGACGACCCAAACAATGAAATAGCCCACTACAATGCCGCATGCATCTACTCCTTGGCAAACAAGAAAGAAGAAGCGCTGAAGCACCTTGAGAAAAGCCTTGAAGGCGGATACAACGATTTCATGCACATTAAAGTGGACAATGACTTGGACAACATTCGCGAAACGCCCGAATTCAAGGCGCTCGTCAAGAAATATGAAGACCAGTTGCGTTCTAAATATCCTGGAGGAGAAAAGGTGGAAGAAAACACTGCATTTGAGGAAGCCACTTGCGAAGTGCCTTACACCAAGAAAGGTGGCGTGACTCAAGTGAAATGCCAAGTGAACGGACTGCCGCTGCACTTCATCTTCGACACCGGCGCATCAACCATCTCTATCAGTTCGGTGGAAGCAATGTTCATGCTCAAGAACGAATATCTCACCAAGAAGGACATTGTGGGTTCATCCTATTTCACCGATGCCAATGGCGACATCAGCGAAGGCACCATCATCAACCTCAAGGAGGTGAAAATCGGCGACGCTGTGCTCAAAGACGTGCGCGCTTCGGTGGTGCACAACCAAAAAGCACCTCTCCTTCTCGGTCAAAGCGCTTTCCAAAAATTCGGAAAGATTGAAATCGACAACACCAAGAAAGTGGTAACCATCACTTACAAGAAAGAAAAAGCCAACAACGCAGAAGCCGAAAGCACAAAAGCTCAAGCAAAAACAAAAAAGAAAAAATAAAATCACGCATTAGGCAATGAAGAATTTCTCGCTGATAATAGCCCTACTGTGCTGCGCGCTGGTAGGTAACGCACAGAAATACGTAACCGATTCGCTGATGGTGAACGGCAATATGCGTTCCTACACCATATTTCTGCCCGAAGGCATTCAGCCCGACGCACCGCTTGTGGTGTGCATGCACGGCTATGGCAAAAAGGTGGCCAAGCCATCGCGATTCGACCTCGACCCAGTGGCTGCGCGCGAGAAATTTGCTGTGTGCTACATTGCGGGACTTCGCGACACCACCGGTCACTATGGCTACAATGTGGGCTATCCTGCACAAGCAGCCATGCACAAGCACGAAACAAGCGACATCTGCACGCTCACTGAAGCAGTGCAGAAGCGATTCAACCTGAGCAAGACCAACACCTTCGCCACCGGCATGAGCAATGGTGGCGACATGTGCTATCTGATGGCATACGAAGGCCAGACCACCTTCCGTGCGCTTGCCCCTGTGGCAGGCATCACCATGGCATGGATTTACAAGAAATATGAAGCACCCCACCCCGTTTCCATCTACGAAATCCACGGCACAGCCGACAAGACCTCCAGTTGGGATGGCGACATGGAAAACAAAGGCGGATGGGGAGCCTACCTGCCATTAAGAGTGTCGATTGGCTACTGGGTGGCACGCAACCGCTGCACCACCATTGAGCCCACCGACACTATCCCTGGCAAAGACCCGAGCAACGGCCACTACATCGTGCGCCATCGCTACACTGGTGGCACCGACGGCACAGAAGTATGGGTCGACGAAGTGGTGGGAGCGCCCCACAGTTGGCATGCAAAAGACATGGACACAGGCGAAGCCGTCTGGGCATTCTTCCGCCGTTTCCTAAAATAAGAAACACCCCCTCAAGCAAAAGTCCTGTAGGGACGCTCGGCTCGAGCGTCCGCCACACAACATAAAAGCCTCGCTGGAGATTTCCTGGCGAGGCCTTAATTTTTGTCATCCGGTAATGCACACCATTGTTAGAGATTATTTAACACGCCGTTATGACTCATTCACAAAACCAATATCGGAAAGATGGAAAATATTTAGTATCTTTGTAAGTTGAACAAATATAGCCGAAAGAATTATGAAACAGTTGATATACATCATCTTTGCAGCATTGGCGCTTTGCACTGCTGCCTGTGGAAAGAAGCATTCGCCCAACAGCGTGAAAGCGCAAGCACAAGCCGTCGACGCAGTGAATCGGTTGGTGACCATCGATAGCGTGGACACAATGGCACTGCAAAGCGAATTGCTGAAAGCGGAAGCTATCCGTAGCCAATATGTGATTAGCGGCGACAGTATAGCTGCCGAAGATTTCGACAACACTTTCCGCGAAACGCTGATTCAGAAATCGCCTCGTTTGGCACGAAAACTTTTTTCAGAGGAAAGTAATTAGGAATTCGAAGGACTGATAAAAACTCAAATTACGGGTGGTACAACCCTTCAAAAAACAACAGAAAATAAAAAATTACTACATATGATCGATCTTAACGAATACAGAAAAATGGCCAACGATGAAATCGCTGCCATTCCATATCCCGCAACACCAAAAGGCTTATATGAACCCATTTCCTACACAATGGATTTGGGAGGCAAGCGTTTGCGCCCAGCATTGGTAATGATGGCTTGCGAAGCCTTAGGGGGCGACATCAACAAGGCATTGAAGGCTGCTGTGGGCCTTGAACTGTTTCACAATTTCACCCTTCTTCACGACGATGTGATGGACAAGGCTGATGTGCGCCGTGGCAAGCCAACCGTACACCGACGCTGGAACGAAAACACTGCCATACTGAGCGGCGACGCGATGCTCACCATGGCCACCCAATACGTGGCTCAAGTGGAGCCAAGCGTGCTACCTGCAGTGATGGAGCTGTTTAACCGCACAGCTATGGAGATATACGAAGGCCAGCAATACGACATGGACTTTGAGGTGCGCAGCAATGTGACTTTGGAGGAATATATTGAGATGATTCGCCTGAAGACTTCGGTGCTGCTGGGCTGCGCTTGCAAGATGGGAGCCATCATCGCTGGTGCTTCGGAAGCCAATGCACAAGCGCTCTACGACACAGGCGTGTATATGGGCCTTGCATTCCAATTGCAAGACGATGTGCTTGACGTGTGGGGCGATGAAGCCACTTTTGGCAAAGCCATCGGCGGCGACATCATGAACAACAAGAAGACTTTCTTGCTAATCGGCGCAATGCAAAAGGCTCAAGGCGACGACGCCAATGAACTGCGCCGCTGGCTGAACGACGAATATGCACTGCGCTCTGAAAAGGTGGCTGCAGTGACCGCACTCTATGAGCGCCTCGGCATGCGTGAGGCAGCCGACGAAGCCATAAAGCGCAACAACGATATGGCACTTGAAGCCCTCAGCAAGGTGGAAATGAATGAAGATGCTCGCGAATCGTTTGTAAAATTCATTGAAGGCCTGGTAGGCCGCAAGAGCTAATGATTGACAGCCACAGTCATATCTATTGCGACGCATTCGACGACGACCGCGAAGAAATGCTCGCCCGCGCCCGCGAAGCCGGTGTCACCCACATTGTGATGCCGAACGAGAATGTGGAGAGTCTGGCTCGACTGAAAGCCGTGCTTGATGCCCACCCCGACTATGTGTCGGCCACCATCGGACTGCATCCCGAAGAAATCGGCGACGACTTCCGCGACCAACTTCACACCATGCACACGATGCTTACCGAGCGCACCATGCCATTTGTGGCTGTGGGTGAAATAGGCATCGACCTCTATTGGGAGCAGGACAAGCGCGAAGAGCAACTCGAGGCCCTCGACACCCAACTGCGCTGGTGCAAGGAATTTGACTTGCCATTCATCATCCATTGCCGCGAAGGTGTGGCTGAATGCCTGCAGGTGATGGACAATTTCGGCGAATCGTTGCCACAAGGTGTGTTCCACAGTTTCACTGGCACCCCAGCCGACATTGAAGCGATTCGCAAGCGTGGCGATTTCTATTTCGGCGTGAACGGCATCGTCACTTTCAAAAAAAGTGAAATCAAGCACAATCTGCCCGCGATTGGCCTCAACCGGCTGCTGCTTGAAACCGACTCGCCTTACCTGGCACCAGTGCCCAAGCGTGGAAAACGCAACGAAAGCGCTTTCACCACGCATGTGTGCGACTTCGTGGCGGCAGAAATGGGCATATCGGCAGCCGAACTTGATGCAATAACCACAAAAAACGCCCAACAACTTTTTAAGCTAAAAATCAACTAAAAACAACTATACAGCATGAAAAGGACTATTGTTTATTCACTTCTTCTTGTTTTAGCATTATCAGTATGTGCCCAACGCTTGCCACAGAAAACAATGCCACCAAAACGCGAACTCCGCTCGGCTTGGGTATCAACCGTGTGGGGCATCGACTGGCCTAAACAAGGTGCATCGGCAGCCAGCCAGAAGGCTGAGCTCGTGCGCATGCTCGACTCGCTGAAAAACAATAATTTCAACGCCATCAACCTGCAAGTGCGCTCTATGAGCGATGCATTGTATAAATCAAGCTATGAGCCTTGGACAAGCTATCTGACCGGCAATCGTGGTAAGGACCCTGGCTACGACCCACTGGGATTTGCGGTGAGCGAATGCCACAAACGCGGCATGGAAATCCATGCATGGATTAACCCCTACCGCTTCAGCATCAGCAACATGTGGAACAACGAACGCGACCAGGAAGCCAAAAAGCACTTGCTCAAGTGGGGAAAATTCTACATCCTTGACCCTGCCGACCCTTGGACCATCAACCGCATCGTGAACGTGTGCCGCGAAGTGGTCACCAAATATGATGTGGACGGCATTCTCTACGACGACTACTTCTACCCCAACGGCATCGCTTCATCAATTAGCGCCCCCGACTACAAGACTTGGCAAAACTCTGGCACATCGCTCAGCATAGGCGACTGGCGCCGAGAGAATGTAAACCGCATGGTGAAGGCTGTCTACGATATGATTCAAAAAGAAAAGCCCTATGTGCGTTACGGCATTTCGCCTGCGGGCGTGGCTTGCACCAGCAAATCGCTGGCTGAAAAATATGGCATTGAGCCTTGTCCATCGGGCAGCGACTGGCAATACAACGGCATCTTCTCCGACCCAGTGGCTTGGTTGAAAGGCAAGATGATTGATTTTATCGCGCCACAGGTGTACTGGAAAATCGGTTTCAAGCGTGCCGACTTCAGCCTTGTGTCGCCATGGTGGTGCAAGGTGGCAAAGCACTTCGGCCGTCAGGCATTCGTGTCGATGTCAATCGACAAGGTGGTTAGCACCAGCGAATTCCCAGAATGGGCTGCAGAGATGGAAATTCTGCGCAAAAACAGTCCAAAAGACCAAGGTGGCACCATTTTCTGGTCGGTGCGCAACCTCTACAACAAGCCAGCCTTCAGCGAGCAACTCTGCCACTACCTGAAGCGCACCGTTTATCAATATCCATCGCTGGTGCCAATTGCTCCATGGCGCAACAACGTGGCTCGCAAAGCACCGGTTATCAACTTCCTTAAGCACGAAGGCGCACAACTGAAATGGCAGCTGATACCACGCTTGCGCTACACCGTGTATGCTACGCCAAAGAGCGCGGACAAGTCGCAATTCCAAAAAGATGTGAACTATCTGCTCGGAATGGTCTACAACCCTGAAACGCGTGCCGAAGAAGTGGTTTACAACATACCTTCGCATCTGCGTTCGGGTTACCGATTTGCCGTTTGCGCTCTCGACCGTTACGGCAACGAATATGCCCCATCCTTCGTGGAATAACCAACACCCATAGAAATATTAACTAATTAAACAACTATATCACAACAAGAAATGAAACTACGTCACTTATTTATTGCAGCATTCCTATTGCTTGCAATGGCGGTACAAGCCGCGACCTATGGCGTGCCTAAGCGAGAATTCCGTTCGGCTTGGGTGGCAACTGTATGGGCTCTCGACTGGCCTCGCGATGCCAACGACGGCGAAGCCAACAACATGAACGCGGAAGTGCAAAAGGCTTCTATGATTCGCATGCTCGACTCGCTGAAGCGCAACAACTTCAACGCTGTGAACTTCCAAGTGCGCTCGATGTGCGACGCTATGTACAAATCGAGTTATGAACCTTGGTCAAGCTATCTGACCGGCACACGCGGACGCACTCCAAGCTACGACCCTCTGCAATTCGTGGTGGAAGAATGTCACAAGCGCGGTATGGAATGCCACGCATGGGTGAATCCCTACCGTTTCTCAACAGGCTCGAACTGGAGCACCGCTGCCGACGAGGAATTGAAGGCGAGCGGCCACTTGCTCACCCACGGTAGCACCATCATCCTCGACCCTTGCCAGCAATGGACCATCGACCGCATTGTGAATGTGTGCAAGGAAATCATCAGCAACTATGATGTGGATGGTATTCTCTACGACGACTACTTCTATCCCGACGGCATCCCAAGCAACAGCACTGCCGGCGACTACACCGAATGGCAAAACTCTGGCACCGCCATGAGCATCGGCGACTGGCGCCGCGACAATGTGAACCGTATGGTGAAAGCCGTTTACGACATGATTCAGGAAACCAAGCCTTATGTGCGCTTCGGTATTTCGCCAGCTGGTGTGGCTGCCACAAGCAGTAGCGTGGCTTCGAAATACGGCGTAGAGCCATGTCCTTCTGGTTCAAGCGACTGGCAATACAACGGCATTTTCTCCGACCCATTGGCATGGATTTCGAGCAAGACACTCGACTATATCTCGCCACAGGTGTACTGGAAAATCGGCGCCACTGCCAATTATGCCACCATTACCCCTTGGTGGGGAAAGGTGGTTGACAAATTCGGCCGCCACGTCTACATTTCCACCTCCATTTCAAGCATCACCAAGAGCAGCGATGCCAACACCTATGTGGAATACGCCAACCAAGCAGAAATCAACCGTAACTCTTCGCTCGACGGCGCTTTCGGTTCGATTTACTATTCTTGCAAATACCTCTACATGCGTAACGCCAACTCTTTGGCAAGCTTCTTGCGCAACACCGTTTACACCCGCCCAGCCCTCGTGCCTGCACTCCCATGGAAGGAAGGCAACAACCCTGGCCTCGTGACCAACCTTGCCCTCGGTGGCGACGGCAACCTCACTTGGAACGGATTTGACAATGTGCGCTACTCAGTATATGCATTCCCTGCAACCATGCACCCATCCACATTCACCAAGCAAGTGGAATACCTGCTGGATATGAGTTACACCCCAAGTTACAAGATTCCAGTGGAATATCAAGGAGCAGAATGGCAATATGCAGTGTGCGTAGTCGACCGTGTGGGTAATGAATACGACCCTGTGATTCTCGGCGGCAACCTTGAACAACTCGACAACCCTGTGCTCATCGCCCCTGAAGCAGAAGCGGCAGCCGACATGCCATTCACATTCTCTTGGCACAAGGTGAAAGATGCAGCCAACTATGTGGTGGAAATCAGCAACGACGCCGATTTCGGCAATGTGGCAGAACGCATCACCACTGCCGACACCACCATGTCGTCGCTCCAATTCACCCAACTTCGTCACGAAGTCACCCAATATTGGCGCGTTCAGGCATGCGAGCCTCAGCACTACAGTGGCGTGAGCGAAATCCGACCAATCGTGCCAATGATGCTCACCATCACCTATCCAGCTGACGGCGAAGAAGAAGTGGTGCCTAATTTCACTGCAAAGTGGTATAACGTACATTCCAGCAATGAAGCCACAGTGGAAATCGCCTACGATGCCGCATTCAGCAATATCGTGTTCACAGGCAAGTCGGCAAATGGAGAATTGGCCATCCCCGACGATGTGCTTGAAGCCGGCTACACCTGCTATATGCGCGTTCGCCTCACTGTCAACGGCCACGAAATGGTATCGCTCCCAGTCCGTTTCACCATCGCGCACATTGCAGCCCGATTCCTCCGTCCTGTTGACGGTGGCGAAATCTACAAGGGCGAATATGTGGAAGTGAAACCACAAAGTTGGGCTACCAGCTACCAACTCGAAATCAGCAATTCAGCCACCACTTGGGGCCGCACACGCTTCGTGGAAACGCTCAAAGATGGTGCCACACGCACCGCCAACACAGCCGACGCCATCAAAGTGAACAGCAAAGTGCTGCAAGACGGCACCACCTATTATGCCCGCGTGAAGACATCATACGACGGCCTCGACGGAGCTGCCCACACCACCGACTGGGGTCCAGTTGTAGCATTCGTATATCGTGCCGAAAAACCATTGTTGGGCGATGTTGATGGCGACGGCGTGGTGAATGTAAGTGATGCCACCGCCCTCATCAACCAAATCCTCGGCACAGCATCCTATCCATTCAACCGTTGCGACATCGACGGCAACGGAGTAGTAAACGTGAGCGACGTCACAGCCCTCATCAACCTCATCCTCGCCCAGTGAGGATGGTAAAGACAACATTCAAAACCCTATATCAGTCAAGCAGAGCCAAATTATAGGCTCTGCTTGCTTTTTTTCGTAATTTTTTGCTATCTTTGCCATTATAAAATGAAGGAATCTTGTAGTTTTCTTCTGTAGAAAATACTCAAAACCAAAATTGCCAATATGAAGAATTACTTTTTTGCAGTTTTATTTATCCTCACGGCATGGATGAGCGCCATGGCTGTGCCTGCCAAACCAGGATTCACCAGTTTCCGCCAATCCGATGGCACCACTATTGATGTGCAAGCCATTGGCGACGAGTTCTTTGCTTGTATCACCACCAGAGACGGACTTACCGTTGACCGCAACGAAAAAGGTGACTGGTGCTATATCACCGGACAAGGCGTGACCAACATCATGGCTCACAATGAAGGTGCCCGCACAAGCGAAGAATTGGCATTCATTGCCGCCGAAAGAGCGCATCTCACTCCATCGTCGCAAATGAGCGAAACCACTCGTCAGCTCATCAAGAAGGTGAACGCTTTGCGCAAGGTGGGTAGAGTGCCCCATGCAGGAACTGTACGCGTGCCCATCATACTTGTGGAATACAAGGATGTGAAGATGAAGCACACCGTCAGCGAATTCAAGGCGCAATTCAACACCAACAGCAAAAGTGTACGACAATATTTTATCGACCAGTCGAACGGACTTTTCACGCCTCAATTCGATGTGTTCGGCATCTACACACTGAGCGAAAATCGTGAAGTGTATGGCGGCAACAAGGATGGGAAGAAAGGTGATGACCAAGGTTTGGGCAAAATGGTGGGTGAGGCTGTCGACCTCGTTCAAGCATCAAAAACCATAACTTGGAGCAATTATGACAACGACAAGGACAACACTTGCGATGTGGTGATTGTGGTGTATGCCGGCGTGGGCGAGGCTCAAGCCACTGCCACTGTGCCAGAATCAATATGGCCTTGCCAATGGAATCTGTACAGTGCTCAAGCATCTGGTGATGGACCAGGCGTAAAAACTTACAACAATATCACCATCAACGACTTTGCCGTATTCAACGAAATACGAGGCAACAGCAATACTGGCACCGATATGGACGGCATCGGCACATTCTGTCACGAATTCTCGCACTGCCTTAGTCTGCCCGATTTCTACGACACAAACAACCAATCGGCACATTACGGCATGGGATGCTGGAGCTTGATGGGCCATGGTAGTTATAACGACAATAGCCGAACTCCTATCGGCTATAGTGCGTTTGAAAAAAATTGGATGGGATGGCTCAACTTACGCAATGTTCTTCCCAACACGCAATACAACATATCTGCCATGAACCAGGGGGCGGCAACCACCGATGTGGCTTACAAGGTTACCAGCCCACTCAACACCAATGAGTATTTCATTCTCGAGAACCGAAGAAAACAAGGTTGGGATAAATACATCGGCTCTGAGGGTATGATGATTTTCCACGTCACATACAACAGCGACAGATGGACTACAAAAAAAATCAACACTGAAGATGTGCAATTGATGGACATCGTGCCTGCTGACAACATTTGGAGCCGCGCCACCGAAAACGCCGATGCATGGGGATCAACCAAGCACGATTTCACCGACACCAGCACACCAGCCGCTACGCTCAACATGACCTCAAGCGGCTCTATCACTGGCAATGCCGGAAAATTGGGGCACTCCATCACAGATATCCAGATTGGCTCCAATGGCGACGTCACTTTTTGGTACGACAAGAAAAACCTCATCAATGTGGGCAATGTGAGCTACGAAGTGCTCAGCGAACCATCTTCAAGCAGCTATGGCAAGGTGAGAGCCTACAGCCTAAGCCCAACTGGCGAGGGAAAGTCGTCGCTGGCATTGGCCATTCCTACCACAGTGACCTACAACAGCAAAATATATGATGTGACATCTGTGGCCGACTATGCTTTCCAGGGAAAGACCAATCTCACTTCATTCAGAACATATCCTGGAATCACCACTATTGGTAAAGGGGCACTGGCAAGATGCACCGGCATCACTTATGCACAATTTAGCAGCTCCACCACATCGATTGGCAGTGAAGCTTTCTCGGGATGTACTGCACTGAAAACTGTTTACAGTGTGAATCCCACACCGCCAGCTCTAAGCGCCACCACATTCCCAAGCAATTCGGGAATGGCCCTTTATGTAACCAAGTCGAGCACCAACTCTGCCGACAATTACAAGAAAGCAACATACTGGAAAAATTTCGCCACAATCTCCAAATCGAAGTATGCCTACGACATCTATTGCAACGACGGTGCACTTCTCGTGGTCACAAAAGACCCACTGTACAAGACTGCAGGTGAAATGACCGTGGTGGGCTTCAACCCTAATGGAGGCAAGGTGGAGAATGGAGTTCTCGACTTCTCATGCGGAAGCAGTCCATATTATTTCAATAGCTACAGTTACAATTTAGTTGCAATTACTGACAGCGCATTCATCAACGACACCGACCTTAAAGGGGCAAACCTGTCGAAACTCACCGCACTCACCTCAATTGGCAAATATGCATTCTATGGCTCTAATGTCACAAACATTGTGGTTCCGAAAAGTGTCACCAATATCGGAACCCGAGCATTCGTGAACTGTACACAACTCTCTGAACTGCTCTTGATGCAGCAATCGGGCACTCGCTCATGGGGTGGACAGTTCTACGGCGGCAACGCAAGCAACTTCACTTGCTATGTGCGCTTCTCGGGATATCAAAGCTATTATAATAGCATCACATCTTGGTCTACCATCTCTCCAAGCACCAAAAGCCCATCAGAACAGCTCAACGCCTACTTTGACGACTCCAACTTCGAAGTGTTTGATTTCGCAATAAACCACAATGTCGACTGGAGTGCATCGGGCCTCAAAGCATGGGTGGTGAGCAGTTACAACAGCACAGAGAAAAAGGCATACACCAAGCAGGTAACCTCCACGCCAGCCAACACCGGCGTGCTCATCACTGGCTATAACAAAGGCCAAGTGTATCCACTAAAGCGACCTGCCGGACGCCCCAGCGCTCCAACCAACTTGCTTGTGGGCACTGCCACAGGAAACGTGGACGTTTACAACGAGACAGTGGGCTTCGGATTCCTCAACACCCAAAAATACTTCAGTCGCCCATCATCATCGCCTTGGAACTCTGGCACATACCGCAGCTATCTGAAGCTGTCGAGCGCTGTTGCCGGAAGCACCACAAAAATCACCGTTGACCTCTTCCCTCAAGAGTTGAAGGGTGATGTGGATGGCAATGGAGTGGTGAATGTGAGCGACGTGACCGCCCTCATCAACCAAATCCTCGGCACAGCATCATATCCAACCTCGCGTTGCGACATCGACGGCAACGGCTTGGTGAACGTAAGCGACGTAACCGCCCTCGTTAATATCCTCCTTCAGTAGTAACTTCCACAAGGATAATACAACTCATTCAAGCAGAACCATTTTTGCGGTTCTGCTTGATTTTTTCCTTTGCCTACACAGAAAGAAAAATATCAAATAGAATACATTTCAACACAATTCATCAACAACAAAAACAAGCAGAGCCTATTATTCGACTCTGCTTGTTTTGTTTCATTTTATCTTTCTACCCAGAATAGTTTATCATCGGCAGAATTAGGCGGCCATTGGAGGAGCGTTTCTCCAATGACTTTTTGTGGATTTACCGTCACGAACCACGTCGCTAATCTTCCAGCCATCGCCAACTTTAGTGCAAATCACTTTGTCGCGGAATGTATGCCATTCATTCATACCGCCCCAGTGAAATGGGCTTTCAGCTTCAAATTCACAACCGCTTGTGCATCATCAATTTGCACATCAGCCACATCCCACGACACCTTATCGGCCCAACTTTCCGAACCATAAGATGATGATACATCAAAATAATTTGAGAAATAAGCCGAAGCACTCATGCCAATCATTTGACCCGCATGGTTTGCCACACTTTTAAAATCGGAAGAAATAAGCGACACATTGGGGCTTTACTGCTTGTGCACACTGTTATAGAAGCGGTCGATCATTGTTATAATTTTTAGAGGATGAGAGCGATGAGGGCGGTCACGTCGCTTACGTTGACCACGCCGTCGCCGTTGATGTCGCATACGCTGTCGGCATAACTTGCTGTGCCCAGAATTCTGTTCACGAGGGCAGTGACATCGCTCACGTTCACCAAACCGTCGCCATTCACATCGCCCTTAATGCCATTGAAGAAGATATCCACATCCACATCTTGTGTAGAGGTGCCCACGAAGTTGTAGGGTACCTCAAGATAGCCGTTGCCGCAGCCCATGATGTAGGTTGCCGTCGGGCGTACAAACTTCTTCTTGGTCGCATTGAAATAGTAGCCCACGTTGGCCGTGT
>JAUNNJ010000018.1 GCA_030531495.1 Bacteroidales bacterium | reverse complement strand
AGTAATGAGTAAAAAAGAACTTAGAAAACAAATAATACTATTTGCCTATATATTCTTTGTATTACCAATAGTATTAATGATGATAGTGTTCAGTTTTGATGCACCATCAAGCACAAGTAATCCTTTAGTATATGTTTTTGATGGATTACTGCTATTTGCGTTTTTCTATGTATTGAAAAGAATAGACAAAAAACAATAACAATATGAAAAATTTACTTATAAAGGACACATCTTTTCTTATTGCAATTTTATTGTTGCTCGCTTCTTGCAGCGGCAATGAGCCAGAGCCCGCACCCACACCTGATGTCATTCCAAATGGTAAAGTGATTACTCCTCCAGCCGTTGCACGAATACCAGGGCTCAATGTGAATAATTTTCCCATTATTGACGGCTCAGACTCAACCCAGCCGTTGCGCACTATGCTTGCAGCCTCTCTCACAGGCTTTTCGTGCTGGTGGGGGTCGAATCTTGTTCTAATAGACGGCTCGCGCAGTCTCCACCTTTACCATACTTCAACCAACAAAACTGAAATCCAAACCCTGTACACAAAGCTCAAAGAGAGCAACACCCATCCGTCGTTCAACAACCTCATCGACGGGAAGGTAGAAATCATTATCAGTGCGCGTGAGAGTTCTGACGACGAGCAGAAATATGCTCGGGAAAAAGGCGTTACGCTTATAGAGAAACCTATAGCCTTCGACTCTTTTGCCTTTTTGGTAAACAGGGCCAACAGTGTCGATAATCTCACCCATGAACAGGTGGTGGGCATCTATAGTGGAAAGTACACCAACTGGCGTGAAGTGGGAGGCGCTGACCAGCCCATCAAGGCATTTACTCGCAATCGCAACTCTGGTAGCCAGGAGAAGATGGAAAAGCTCGTTATGAAAGGCATTCCCATGATTGATGCTCCCGAACTCCGAGGTGGCTCAATGATGGCTCCATACTTGAGTTTGATGACTTCGGTTAATGGTATTGGCTATTCTCCATATTACTATTATCTTAACATGTCGGAATCGGCGGAAGAAGTCAAAGCGTTGAGCATCAATGGTGTGCCACCAAGTAGGGAATATATCCAGAATCAGACTTACCCTTATGTGTCGGCCATTGTGGCTGTGATACGCAGCGACACGCCAACCGGTAGCAATGCCCGGAAAATCTTTGATTTCCTCACCACTGCCGACGGCAAGAAGGTGATTGAGGCCAGCGGCTATGTGGCAAACTAAAAGTGGATGAGGGCAATCCATGGCCTAATGCACTTTCTGGGATAATCTTTTTTGCTAAAAAATGGGAGGATAATTTTGTGGGATTAGAAAAAAGTAGTACCTTTGCAGTCGGGTAAGTCCTACACGGCCAGCTCCCTTTGAATCCCCCAGGTCTTGACCGAAGCAAGGGTATTAGGTTGTAGCGGCGCGATGTAGATCACTTGCCCTTTTTCGTGTCCATAACTACTATTTTTATATATTCCAGGCCCGAACTGATTCATTTAGAGTTCGGGTTTCTTTTTTTTGTAGACTACGAGTCAACGAAGGGGCGATTTTTCGCGGGGGCGAATCTTTGGGGGGACGAGTGGTCGATGTTTCGAGATTTCGCGTCAACAGGCGGGGGCTTATTTTGTTTTTGATTTTTTGTCTTTTGGGTCTTCGATTTTAGGCCACTTGTCGAGCGAGAGTGGGATGGTGTAGTACACGCTCATGGTGAAGGCAAACGATTTGTCGCGGTCGCCGTAGCCGGGAATAAACCAGGGCTTGGCTTGTGGGTTCTTTTTCTCGGAGAAAATGCCACGGTAGCGTGCTTGCCATCCGAAAGAGAGGTTGTTCCACACCTGCACACGCAGTCCGGCGAGGAACTCTCCCCAAATAGCGTGCGAACTTTGCCCTTTGAGTTCGAATGCTTGCGACTCGTTCCAGTAGTGGTCGGTGTAGGTGACATTGGTCACATCATACTTAAACGCAGAGAAACCTAAACGCACACCGGCATAAACCTGATATTTTGGCTCGCTCTTGAATGTGAAGTTATAATTGGCACCGAGTTTGAAATATGGTGCAAGTTTGCCTTTGTAGGTGAAGTTCATATCTTCAGGCGTGTTGTTGGCAAATCCCACGCCGAGTTCCACTTCAGGCTGGATGCGGTTCCACATGTTCAGTGTGGCACTCACGCCGAAATTGCCGTATTTCTGCCCGAAAGCCATGAGCAGTGCATCGCCAAACGAAAGACCGAATGTGGTCTGTGTGAGCATAGGGTAGTGAGGATACACCCTCTTGAGCGAATCGCGGCGCAGTTCTTCGTTGGCCGCCGCGGTGTCGCCTTGCAGATAGCGTTGCACCACCTCTTCCTTAGTGCCTTTGGCTGGGCGAAGCACGGTGTTGGTGCTGGGCTTCACAGGGGTGATATGGCGCTGATCGGACGACGATTGCGCAAATGCAGTGGTTGCCACGATGGCAAGAACGAGGACAATATGTAGTGGTGCTATTTTCATCGCATGAAGATTCTAAAGGTTACTGCATTTTCGTTGGTGACCACGGGACGCACCAAAGCCACTGAGTCGATGGCGTGGCGGGTGTAGTCGAATTTAGAAATCTCGAAATTAAGCATCGCTCCGCAATCCACGCTTGCAAATGCAGGCTTGGAACTGTAGCGAATGCTGATGGTGTCGGTTGGGATACCGTCAACGTTGTAATTGAGTTCAAACTGGCAAAAGTCGGTGGAAGGGCGCAACGGGAAATACACTTCGTTCACGGTTTGCTTGTTGACGAGGATGCTGTCGCCAGGTGCACCGATGCCACGCACGCTGATGTTGGTCACACTAACATTCTTGCCTTCCTTAAAGAATTGTGCCAAAGGCAGGCTCGAACTGTTGTCGGTGCAGCCATCACTACTGCAGGCGCTGAATGCCAGCACAGCCACAAGCGCAAGTGCGCAAAATGCCAGATGTGAGAACTTTATTTTCATTTTTTGATTTCTTCAGAAATTTCATACTCATTGCGGTCGGAAGAGTGGCGGATGATGAGTTCGCCGAGGAAGCCGCACAGGAAGAGTTGCACGCCCAGAATCATGCACACAAGTGAGAGGTAGAAGTAGGGCGACTGGGTGACGAGCATTGGGTGGTTGCCAGCGTAGAGATTGTAGAGTTTGATGCCACCCACCAGCATCACAGCGATGAGGCCGATGAAGAACATCAGCGAGCCGAGCAAGCCGAAGAAGTGCATAGGCTTCTTTCCAAACTTGGTCTGGAACCAGAGAGTGAGCAAGTCGAGGTAACCGTTCACAAAGCGGTCGAGGCCAAACTTGGTGACACCGTATTTGCGAGCCTGGTGTTGCACAACGCGTTCGCCGATTTTGCTGTAGCCGGCATTCTTGGCGAGGTAGGGGATATAGCGGTGCATGTCGCCATACACTTCAATGTGCTTCACCACCTCAAGGCGATATGCCTTCAGGCCGCAGTTGAAGTCGTGGAGGTTTTTGATGCCACTCACTTTGCGCGCAGTGGCGTTGAAGAGTTTTGTTGGGATGGTTTTGGTTTTGGGGTCGTAGCGTTTTTTCTTCCAGCCGCTCACCAAGTCGTAGCCCTCTTCCATAATCATCTTGTAGAGATGTGGAATTTCGTCGGGGCTGTCTTGAAGGTCGGCGTCCATAGTGATGACCACATCGCCTTGCACGCGTTCAAAACCAGTGTTGAGGGCAGGCGACTTGCCGTAGTTGCGGCGGAAGCACACGCCCTTGATATTTTCGTTTTTCTCATGAAGTTCCTTAATCACTTCCCATGAATTGTCGGTGCTACCATCGTTGATCATGAGCACTTCATAGGTATAGTTGTTTTCTTTCATCACGCGCTCGATCCATTCTGCCAATTCGGGCAGTGATTCGGCTTCGTTGTACAGTGGAACTACTACTGAAATATCCATATCGAAATTTGTAATCTATATATATTGTTGTAATTTTTATTTAATCGTTGTGTGGCTTGCCGGTGAGTTTGATAAGTGCCGCAATCAGGGCACTCAACAGAGAGCCGGCAAACGAGCACGCCCAGAATCCCGTGAGCGCCAGTTCCACACTGCGTGGAGCTGCATGCTTTTCAATCACCAGACGGAGCAGACTGATTACCTCCTCCATGTTGCCGGCAAATTGTTCGGGTGCCTGTTCGTATTGCGTGATTAAATGTTGCGCCTGCTCGTAAAAGTAGTTGGGTCGCAGAAATTCAATCACCGCATAGCTCACCCCGCTGGCAATGAGCGAGCCCCCCATAAAAATGAGGATGCCCATCATCCAAAGGTTGGAAAACGACGATTTGCCACCCTCGGCATTGTATCGCTTCTTCAACCAGCGGTAGATGAGAAACGGAATCACCAGAACCATGGCCAGCGCAAAGGCTGAAATGGCGATGTGCTTGTCGGAGAAGATGAATCCCGACGCCATCACCGACAGGTAGATGCCAAAGGGCAATCCCCAATCAGCCGCTTGCTTGAAAAGACTCTTCTGGTGCTCCATATCATGCATAGTTTGCAACATGCAAAGTTAGGAATTATTCTCCACATTCACAATAAGAAGTTGTAGGTTAGAAGTTAGAGATTAGAAATTAGATGTTAGATGCAGTCTTTCGGAGAATCCGGAGTGTCCGGAGAGTCCGGAGAACTCGGAGGGATTGGAGGACCCGGAGGGCTCAGTGGATGCTTCACCGCAAAAAAAAGCCGCTTCCCGAGATACCAGGAGGCGGCCAATATTCCAAAATCATAATCAAGAATTAAAGAATTAAAGAAATATTAGGCTTGATTCAATTCTGATAAAAAATTCTTTAATTCCTTAATTCTTGACATTTATTACTCTTCTTGAATTAGCCGAGGATGATGGAGTGTTGACAAGGGTCGCTATTCGCGGCGCCAGCTACGCTGACACACCGCTGCTCCCCTTGCCGAGCTCATCCTCTTAGCCGAGGATGAGGTTGATGAGGGCGGTAACGTCGGATACGTTCACCACGCCGTCGCCGTTGATGTCGCACACTGCGTCGCTGAATGATGCGCTGCCGAGAATCTTGTTGATGAGTGCAGTGACATCGCTCACGTTCACTTCACCGTTGCCATCGATATAGCCAAGAATAGCTGCCGACTTCACTTCGAGAGGGCAGATGAGGTAGTTTTCATAATAATTGTCGGCGTACATCGACATTTTGCGGCGTGCCTTCTTTGCTGCCTTCTTTGCAGTCTTGGTCATCTTGGCTGGAGCACCCTTCTTTGCAGGAGCGTGTGCTGGTGCAAATTCGTCATCGCTTTCCCATGGCTCTTTTTGCTTCACCACAGCCTTCACTTCGTAGAAGTTGCCATTGGTCAATGCCAAGTCGCCGATGTAGCGGCGGTCAAGTTCGATAGGTTGGAAGAGTTCTGCATCCACGCCATTGTTGCCAGCGAGGAATTCCTTGCCGTCCTTTTGGAGGTAATAGCCACTGATGTATGCCACTTCGTGACCATTGCTGTAGATGGTGTCGCTTAATGCCAAGTTTCTGAGAGCTAAAGTTGGGAACTTGCAGTCGGTGAGTTCTTCTGGAGCCGCATCAAGCAAGAGGCGAGGGTTGGTCCAGTTGTCCATGAGTGTGCCGCTCACAGTTTTTGGAGCGATGCACTTCATGGCAGCCACCTTGTTGTAGAGTTCGGTGTTGTTGCCACAGTCGAGTGCAATGAAGTCGGGACTCCAATCAATCCATTCAACCCATCCCCATTCGGCATATGTGTCGTCGAGAATTTGGGTAGCGTTGTCGGTCACATAGATGAAGTTCTTGCTGTTGGCTTCAATTTCGTTGGCCTTGGTAGCAGCCACCACGAAGAGAGTGTCGCTAACAATGACTTCGTCGCCATCTTCACCAGTGTACCAAATTTTCCACAATGGCATAGAAGTGTCGGTAGGCGCGATTTCGGTAGGCACGAATTGTACAGCCTGGTTGTAGTGAACGAGCAGGCCTGTCACATCAAACAATTGGTCTTTGACATTTGTTGGGAAATCAACTTTGAATTTGTTGAAACCTTGGAGCGAAGCGGTGAACGCTTCGTCCTCTTCATCGTATTCTTCTTCGCTGATGGTGAAGTAACCCTTGTCGTCGACAGCAGAGAGGTTGACAGCTGTGAATGTGCAGTAGTCGTTCTCGTAGTCTTCGAGAGGATATTCGCTGAAATAGCCTACATATCCGCTATAGTCGAATGGCTCTGCGTCGTCTTCCTCGGCTTGCATAGTGGAAGCGGTGTTGCCAGTCACATCAGTGATTTCTGTTTGGCTCCTGTAGGTAGTCTTTTTGCCTTTCCATCCAGCAGGAATGTAGTCGCCCACTTCGTATGAAGGGTTAAGGTCGCCGAAGATGAGGGCTGAATAGCCATAGCCTTCAGAGTCGATGTTGCGCACATAGTTGTACTTGCCGTTCTTGTAAACCACAAAGGCATTGCCAGTGAATTTGAATTCGGTGTTGTCGGCAAGGGTGGTGCCAAGGTTGTAGAAAGTGTTGATTTCGGTCACATCAGAGCCTGGATCGCTTGAGCCATCGGTGTATGTAACCACGATTTTGTCGATACGGCTTTGGCCTCCGAAATCAAATTTCACAGAGGCTGCGTCGCCAGCCCAAGAGGCTTCTTGCACGAAACTGCCGGTGGAGCAGGTTGGTGCGCTCCAGCGAGTGTTAGTGAACACAACCGACTGAACTTTCTTTCCTGCAGGAGCAGAAATGGTGACAGGACCACTGTAGACGCGGAGTTGCACGCCACCGTTGTAGTCAAGATATAGGCGATTCACTGTGTTGGTGGTGCTGATGCCCACTTTCAGCGTCACGCCATCCACTGTGGCAGTGCTTTCGGCAGTGATGTCGCCGGCTGTCGACGACGAAGATGATGGCTCAGAGAAGCCAAACAGAGCAGCACCGTTGGCGTTGAAGTCGAACGTTGCTGTGCCTGCCCATGAGTTGGCAAAAGCCATCAGGGCAATAGCAAAGAATAGTAATGTTTTCTTCATATAGTTGGGGTTTAAAAATTGATATTTATCCGTCAATAGCTTAATAATTTTGCAAAGATAGGGAATTTATATTGAATTAGTGCGATTTTTTTTCATGTGTTTATGTTATTTCAAATTAATGTTTTATATTTGTGATAGAATAAAAAGCTTAAATATCAATTTTAATAGAAATGATGAATAGGATTAGTAAAGCATTTATTTTGATGGCGGCTTTGGCGCTGGTAGGATGCAAGCAAGGTGCGCAGAATGGACAGAATGTGGCTTCTGTGCAAGGTAACACATCGCAAGTGGCAGAAAAGCCTGTGGCTGTGAGTGGTAAGCTCGTGGGCGAGAATGAATACCAACTCGGTGGCAACACCTATACAAGCAAAGGCGATTTCTCAGCAGAGGAATACAACGCCAACGCTTCGGGGGTGGTGACCTTCACGGGTTTCCCCGCTTCGTATGATGAGTTTGCAGATTTGTATAAAAATTTCTTGGGCAAAACTCCACAGGGCACTGTGGCTTTGGCCACAATGGCTATGGAAATCTATTTCCGCGATGCAGAAGCGGGCGAAAAGTGTGTGGATTTGCTGTGCAGCAGCGGCTGTGCCGGCGAAATGAAGCGTGGCGTTGGCGAGAAAGTGCGCTCGTGGAAGCAGAACGACAAATATGGCCAGCGTTATTTGCCAGCGGCAGTGCTCAAAGGTGCATCGGCAGAAAATGGCTATCAACCTCAATCTCCTTACACTATCGAGATGAAGGCCAGCGTGAACAAGCACGAGAAAGTGCAAATCAGCGACCTCGGCACTTGCCTCTATATCTATGTGATGGGCGATGGATGGGATTCGCACCAACGCCCTGTCCAGGTGTTCCTTCCAGAAGGTGGCGACCACTACAAGATGTGGTCGGCATCGGCACTCTATATGCAGTGCAAGAACACAGGGAAAGAGTTTGTGGAGTTGAAATAGTTTAATATTTGAAATAACATCAATTATGAAGAAGATTTTATTGATTATTGCCGCTATGGCTATGTGCATGGCAGCATATTCTTGTAGTAAAGGTGGTGCCGAAAGTGGTGCATCAAGTAGTACAGAGGTTTCGGAAGCAGAAGCTGCCGATGAAGTAACATTCAACGGGGGTGTGGTTTACGAGAACGAGAAATTCGGTTTCAGCGTTTCGCTCCCCGAAGGTTTCCACCCTCAGAACGACGACAAGCAAATGGAAGAAGAACGTGGCGGAAAGGTGTATATCAACCAGGGCTGCATGGTTGACATGCAGGCTTCCGACCAATCTTCAAAGGTGGCAACAGTGAAGGAGTCGCTTGAAATGGATGCAGCATTCATCACTGTGGATGAGGCAAATGGCGAAAAACTGCTCCAAAAGGATGTGAAAGACGATGAACTGATTGCAAAGTGGACCGACCAATTCGGCTATCGTGCGCTCTACTATAAGTATGTGGGCAAAACCAAATACGAAATCGCCTTCACCTACGGCACTGACCGCAAGAAGGAATTTGAGGAGGAAGTGGATAAGATTATCAAATCTTTGAAGTACAAGAAATAAACCTTTCAGGATGTAGGTAGTCAAACCGACATACAAATAACTAAAGCAGAAAATGAAGCGAATTATATTTATTCTATTGATGGCGGTAGCGGGTCTGTGCACCACTGTGGATGCACAGACGCTGCGCGACCGTGGCGGCTCATATATGGGCAAAGTGGAAAGCGATGGCAGCGTTCGCGACCGTGGCGGCTCCTACCGCGGCAAGGTGGAAGGCGACGGCAGTGTTCGTGACCGCGGCGGCTCCTACCTGGGTAAAATAGAGAGCGATGGCTCGATTCGCGACCGCGGTGGCTCCTACATGGGCAAGATAGAAAGCGACGGCACTTTACGCGACCGCGGCGGCTCCTACCGAGGCAAGGTGGAGAGCGATGGCACCATACGCGACCGCAGCGGGTCGTATCGTGGCAAATTTGAAGGTGGCGTGAAGCGCAAATATGCAGCAGCCATTCTGTTTTTCGAACTTCTTTAAGTTGAGATTCTGATATGAAGCAATTTCTGATAGCTGTGGTGATGGCAGCTGTATGTGCTATGACCATAAATGCCCAAGTGGCAAATGGCTCGATGTGGACCGATGGCATGTCGTTCTACAAAGCCACAGTGAAAAAAGGTGGCAAGGTGGTGATGGAAGGCGGTACACTGCACGAAGGCGGTTTCAAATTCGTGCTCAAGCAAAAAGCCCCAAAAAGGTACACCATTCATCCTGCGCAGAATGGCGACGATTATGTGTATATGGGTTCGCACTGCAAAGCAGGCGATAGGGTGGTGTTTGAAAATGTGGGAGGGCACAATGTGCTCACTTGCTACAGCGCAGAAGGCCAAGCTGTGGCCATGCTTCAGCAGTTTAGTGGCTCGCTTGAGGAATTTATCAACAGCACCCGCTATGAGGCATTCGCCGGACAATATGAAGATGTGAACACTGGAAAAAAGTGGATATTCTTCTACGACGGCAAATACGAAATCGGTCAGCAAGGCCCGAGTCCGCACTACACCGTGGTCAAGGAATACGAGATGCCTTCCGACATCATTCGGCTTGCCGACGGCACCGCCTATAAGGTGGATATCACCGCTCAGGGCATCAATCTGCGTGCGTGCAAATTGATAGGTTATCAAGATGGTGAAGTGGAAGGCGCAGAAGTGGGCGATGTGGTGGCAGTGCTGAATCGCACTAAATCGCCGTATGCAGCCGGCAAATGGTCGGTGTGTGCCTTCAAGTTGCTCAGCCCAGCCATGCTCAGCATGTACGACAAAGCCACTCTCCGTCTGATGCGTAACGAGATTTTCGCTCGCAGAGGCTGGGGATTCCAGAGCGATGACCTCACCACCTATTTCAACCAGCAACCATGGTATAACGCCCTTGTTCGCAACGAGGCGGTAAATCTCACCGAATTGGAGAAGAAGAATGCTGAAATTATCAAGATGGTGGAGGATTTCGGTTTCGAATAATTCGCAGGTGGAACTTCAAAAAAAATAGAGCCCAGAGATGACGAATCTTTGGGCTTTTTCTTCAAGAGTGTCCAGCAAACCAAGAAAGAACATGTAATTTATAAACAGTATGACGAGTTGGGGCATTTCGTTTGTTGAGAGAACTAAATAATGACAATATTGACATGTTTTAGTCGAGTTTGCTTATTGAATCAAATAAAATTACTACCTTTGTATTACTAAAAAGTGTCAATATTGACAAGAAAAAGGAGTGATATGGTTGAAATAAAAAGAGACAGATATCTAAAACAGTTGATAGACAGTCGGCAGAATGGCTTTATTAAGGTAATTACTGGCATCCGCAGATGTGGCAAATCATATCTGCTGAATGTTTTGTTCTATCACTATTTGCTAGATAATGGAGTGGCAAAAGACCATATAATTCGAATTGATCTTGAAGACCGCCTAAACAAGGATTTGAGAGATCCTGATGCCATGCTCCATCATGTCCACGGCAAGATTAAGGACAATGACCTTTATTACATCATCATTGACGAGGTGCAGTTAATGGATGAGTTTGTGGATGTGTTGAATAGTTTCCGCCATATTGAAAATGCTGACACGTACGTGACAGGCAGTAACTCCCACTTCCTGTCTTCTGATATTCCCACAGAGTTCCGAGGTCGAGGTGAAACAATACATGTGAATCCTTTATCTTTTGCGGAGTTTTATTCTGCTGTGGGTGGCGACAAGCAGGATGCATGGCGCGAATATTACACTTATGGAGGTTTGCCTCTTGTTCAGTCATTTGAAACGGAGCAGAAAAAGATTAACTATCTTAAAAACTTGTTTGAAACTGTTTATCTTGCGGATATAATAGAAAGGCACAAGGTGCAAAACGAGAATGAAATGCGTGAACTCGTACTTTTCATGGCGTCGTCCATTGGTTCCCCCTGTAATCCTACAAAACTTTCAAACACCTTTAAGAGTGTAAAAAACGTAAATATCACAAATAAGACAATTTCTAATTACCTTAACTTTCTGGTGGAATCGTTTCTGCTAAACAAAGCCATACGCTACGATATAAAAGGCAAGAAGTACATCAATACGCTCACCAAATACTATTTCTCTGATATCGGTTTGAGAAATGCCATTCTTGATATGCGCCAACAAGAGGAAACGCATATCATGGAGAATATTATTTACAATGAACTCGTCACGCGTGGCTATCATGTGGATGTTGGAATGGTAGAGATTAGAAAACCGAATAGAGATGGTAAGTGGTCTCGCACACAACTTGAAGTGGATTTTATTGCCAGTTTGGGGAGCAATAAATATTATATCCAGTCAGCTTTGTCCATCCCTGACAGGGAGAAAGAGATACAAGAATCTCGCTCACTAATGAACATAAATGACTATTTCAAGAAGATTATTATTGTGAAGGATCACATCATGCCACGTCGCAACGAAGAAGGCATACTCACATTGGGGCTTTTCGATTTCCTTCTTAAAGAAGATAGCTTGGATATTTAACATTAAGGCAAATGTCTCTTCGGCTCTCATCTGAGAACGACATCACAGGAAACAATGGCTCCCTCTACAGCAATCGCTGACGGGAATAAATACACTACGCTTTACCTCCATTGTCGCAGCATGTGGCATCACCTGATAACGAAAGAATGCCGAAATCATCAAGATGGTGGAGGATTTCGGCTTCGAATAATTCGCAGGTGGAACTTCAAAAAAAATAGAGCCCGGAGATGACGAATCTTTGGGCTTTTTCTTATCTTTGCCAGCGATAAACAACCTAACAAAAAAGATTATGATGAAACGACTGCTTTTCTCAATGCTTGTGGCGTTGATGGCTGTGGCTTCTTGGGCTGCGAACAACGACCAGTACACGATTATCGTGTCGCTCGACGGATTCCGTTGGGATTATCCTGAAGCCTTCAACACTCCTTTTCTCAATTCAATGGCCGACAGAGGTGTGAAGGCTGTGATGTCGCCATCTTTCCCATCAAAGACATTCCCCAACCACTACACATTGGCCACCGGGTTGGTCCCCGACCATCACGGCATCATTGCCAATTCTTTCAAAATCCGTGCCAACGGCAAAAAGTTCTCGTTGAGCAACTCAGAAACCCGTTCTGATCCTCAGTATTTTGGCGGCGACCCTATTTGGCTTACAGCAAAGCGTCAGGGTATGGTCACTGCCACCGTGTATTGGGTGGGTAGCGATGTGAATCTGGGTGGCGGCGGTCACGCCAACTATTGGCACGACTACCAGAAAAAGCCGCTGCTTACCGATGTGGAGCGTGCCGACGAGGTGCTTCGCTTGTTGCAACTACCTGAAAAAGAGCGTCCACACTTCATTATGTGCTATTTTGAAGAGCCCGACCACACCGGGCATGTGGCTGGCCCGATAACGAAAGAGTGTCGCCACGAAATCGAGCATATCGACACTGTGCTGGCATATATGTGGAATCGCATCAGTCTGCTTCCTGAGGCAAGTAAGGTGAACTTGATAGTGACTGGCGACCATGGTATGGCTTGGACCGATGCCGACCGCACTGTGCCTGTGAAGAAATATATCAAGGCCGATTGGGTGGATGCCGTAGAGGGCGATTTGCCCGCCAATATCTATGTGAAGAAAGCGGAATATGTGGATTCTGTTATGGCTGCACTCAGTGGCGTGGACCACATACGCGTGTGGCGTAAAGCCGACATACCAGAATATCTGCACTATGGCAGCAATCCCAATGTGGGCGACGTGCTGGTGCTTCCCGATATGGGATGGCTGTTCACCGACCGCAAGGTGCGTCGTGGTGGTAGTCACGGTTTCGACCATACCAGTAGCGATATGCAAGTGGGATTCCGCGCTATGGGACCTGCGTTCAAGGTGGGCTATGTGAAGCCTGATAAATTCCGCAATGTGTGCATCTATCCATTGCTTTGTCATTTGCTCGATGTGAAGCCATCGCCCAACGATGGCGCCCTCGAAGAAGTGGCCGACATCCTGAAATAAACACAGAATATATAGATAAATGATATCGCTCGTATGGCAGTGGCTGTGCGAGCGATATTCGTATTGCCTTATTGGGGTTGACAAACGAGGGGCGGATGATGTAGATTTACGCAAAAAAAAACTTTATGGATACCATTGAAAAACATGAAAACACAGATATTGAGACTGATTGCACTCTGCCGATGCCTCTCGAGCAAATGATTGCCGAGAATCGAAGTCGCAAAGAGGAAGGACTCGCGCCGTATGACCCGCTCACGGGCGAAGGATGCTGTGGCGAGCGAAGGCGTGTGGCGCTGCCCTCCATAGGCGAAGTGTGGCTTCCGGTGGAAATGCTTGAAAACGTGCCGATGGAGGCACTAACCGATGAACTGGCTTACAAGAAAGCCCGCATTAAATACGACTTTGAATATTGGTGCGCGCTTTGTGCCACCGTGCGCGACAAGGTGAGCGGGCGAAATGTAAAACTTCGCTTGAATGCCCCACAACGCCACGTGCTCCAAGATATGGAACGCCAACGCCTGTCGGGAAAAGGCGTGCGTATGATATTGCTGAAAGCCCGGCAGTGGGGTGGCTCTACGCTGGTGCTGATGTATATGGCGTGGATTCAACTGGTGCTGCGACGCAACTGGAACAGCATCATTTGTGGCCACAAGCGGGGCACGTCAAGTGTGATTAAAGGCATGTACTCCAAACTTTTGAACCATTACCCGAAAGAGCTGTTGGAAGACGGTCAGCGGTTTGAATTCAAAACTTTCGAAGGCAATGCCAATGCGAAAATCATTACGGGTCGTGATTGCCTGGTGCTGCTTGGCACGGCACAGGCCGACGATGTGGTGCGTGGCTACGATATAGCCATGGCACACTTGAGCGAAGTGGCGTTCTGGCCCACATCCACGATGCGAAATCCTGAAGATGTGATGCGTTCCATCGATGGCTCGTTGCTCGTGGGCGGACTTACGGTGGAGGTGCTCGAATCCACAGCCAACGGCATTGGCACTTATTTCCACAATGAGTGGGTACATTCGGTGAATGGCGACAGCGACAAGCAGGCGGTGTTTGTCCCTTGGACCGAAATTGAAATCTATCGCTTGCCTGTGGATGAGGCGGAGATTCCGCAATTGTGGGCAAGTCTGGACGACTACGAACGTGAGCTTTGGAACAATGGGTGCACGCTGGAGATGATTAAGTGGTATCACGAAAAACGCAAGAGTTATCTCTCGCACGAAAAGATGATGGCGGAATTTCCCACCAGCGCCACCGAAGCATTCCGCACCACAGGCAAATGCGTGTTCTCGCTGTCGCGCCTTGATGAGATGCGTAAACATTGCTGCGCGCCGCTCAAGGTGGGCGAAGTGAAACGCGTTGGCAGTAAAGTGAAAATCGTGAAAGAAGGTGAGCCTCGCTTGAAGGTGTGGAAAATGCCCACAAATAATCTTTCTGAAAGCAGATATGTGGTAGGGGTGGACATCGGTGGCAGAAGCGACAGTGCCGACTATTCGGTGATTTCGGTAATTGATTGCAGTGAGCGTGTGTGTGAAACCGTGGCACAGTGGCGTGGGCATATCGACCACGATTTGCTGATAGAAAAAGCCATCTTGCTCGCCACATTCTATAATAATGCCCTGCTGGCTGTGGAAAGTAACACACTCGAAACTCACGCATCCGACGGCAAGTCGGCATTTTTACTGGAACAGCTGAAGAAGAATTACCGCAATGTGTATCGCAGAAAGCATGGGAAGTTGGGCTTTCAGACCAATGTGCTCAGCAAGAGGCAACTGGTGAATAACTTTGTGACGATGGTGAGAGAAGGACTGTTTGTGGAGCACGACAGCGATGCCATCGACGAGATGAGCTGGTATGAAGAAAAAGTGGGCGGTGGATTCGGCGGTATCAAAGGCAAGCACGACGATATCGTGATGTCGCGCGGCATCGCCCTTGTGGCAAATAGTTCTTATCATGCCGTGGTTTCCGATTATAGCGATGTTATTTCGGAAAACGGAACGCAAACGTCAGAGAGTGAATCGCTTGACGGAACTATGCGTGGTCAGTGATGTGGGTGGCAGGTTGGGGCAAAAAAAAAGGGACAGTCTCCCGACTTTCCCATTTCCTTAAATACACAATTATCTATAAAACAACTATTTTGAATCAAAATGATAAGATTTGCTCTCGGGCAAAACCGAGAGAGCAAATCTGTATTATTTGTTAATAGGATTCCAAACGAGTCGACTTAGATTTGCAGTTTCTTAATGATGCCGAATTCGTTTGTGATATGTAAATATGATATCCCCTACGCCAAATTATCGAAGTGTTTCGATTGAGACTGCTAACAAATAACACTGCAAAGATACAACAAAATTTTATATTTGCAAATGTTTTGATTAAAAAATATCACTTTTTTGCAAGAAAAAGTGATATTTTTGTTTTTTGGACCACCAAAATTGTTGAGTTTTAGTTGTTGGAAGTGTATAGGTCTGTGGCGCGAATCATCGCACCAGATGGGGCAGTGCCTTCGACGTGGATTCTTATGCTGCGTGCAGGTTGCGAAAACACAGGGAGCGAGATGGGGGCATTCACATTACCGTCGACTTTTGCACTGCAAAGTGTGAATCCGTGGCAACTCTCCCCACGCTCACCAAGGAGCGAAAGACGGAGGTGCAGATTTTCTCCGAAAATATTCCAGATGATTTGGTCAATATGCTCTTGCATGCTCGAGGATAGCAGAATGGGGTGGGAAAGATAGTTGATGGTTTGCTCTGCTGGCGATGGTTTGCAAATGTTGAGCACACATCCATCGGCCAAAACCAACAGCGCCCGGGTGCCATCGAAGAATGCCGACTGTGCTTTCAGCGAGAGATGGCTAAAGTAGCCCTCGGCATCGGTGATGGAAAGAGAGCTGTCGGTGTGCAGTAGCCAGAGTTCTTGTTCTGCATCGTTCCATGCCATCGCCATGATTCCTTTGGCGGGAATGATGACCTTCACTTTCGAGCCTTCGATGGTGCACAATTGCTGGTGGCTGCTGATAAACCATATTTTCCCTCCACCGGCAATGGGGCTCGGTTGTGTGTCAATCGTTTTACGACTCATCAATTTAGCTTCACCAAACTCGCCTTTACTCGATTGCGGAATCACAAATATGCCTTGATTGGTGAACATGTAGAGAGGATATCGTCCGAATCCGCCCGAATAGATGGGGCGTTCTGCGGCTGTGAGGGCAAGGATTTGTGCTCCGGTAATGGTTTTGCTGTGTTCCTGAACGAGTGGTTGGCTGATAGCGGTCACGGTGAGTCGCCCTTCTGCGAGCGTGATGGTGTTGTGAGTGGTTTCGGTACTTGGCGAGGCGCTTGGTAGGTTGATTGGTTGCAGGTTGGTGTCGATGTAGGCTGCTATTCCACAGTTGTAAACTGGTGAAAGTTCGTGCTCCGAGGCTTTTGTCGCTGCGCCCGATGTGATTTCGATGCGTAGCGAAGTGGCAGAAAGGTGTGGGGCGCAGATGAGAGGGTTGATAGAAGAGGGTGTGAAAGGGTAGGTGTGGTTGCTGACAATGGTGGCTTCGCCCACTTGCTCAATCACTTTCACTGTGCACGCCGAAGCGCTGAATGGTGGCAGAAACGCACCCACAGGATGCCATCGCGAGATGATACGTTCGCTACCACCGCCCATATACATGCGGCCACTGTGCGCCAAAGTGCATGCCGGCAAGTGCTCGTGGCTGCACCGGCCTACGATAGCGGAGCATTCTGCGTTGGTAAGAAACTGTGCGAAACCACTTGGCTGGCCAAGCGTGAAGGTTGGAATTGAGGGGAGAATGGAAGTGGGATTGCGGCTGATGCCCCATGCGCGAAATTCGTGATTTTCCAGCGCGCCGATTTGGCTACACGAGGCTATTACTTGCCATCGGTTGTTGATCAATTCACCCACGATGGCACTATTGCTACGTGGCGCAGGCCCAAACTCCGCAATATATCGGCGTGTGCCCACCGATGTGGTGGCCATGCGATAGTCGAGCAAGGAAGTGTTTGCCACATCCACCTCGGCAGTGGCCAAGATGTCGACAGACTTGATGAGGTGATGCCATTCTTGCTTGATGCCGTTCACCACGCTAATGCCAATCTGGTAGGTGGGAAGCGATAGCGAGGTGGCTGAAATGCCGGTGTAATGGCCGCTTGAAGCTACGGCTTCGTCCTGAATGCGGTATTGGTTTTTCACGGTGTCGAATCCAATCATCACAGGTGCGCTCATCCACAGGTATTCGTCGTTGGTCATCTTCACAGCATAGCGTAGGAGTATGGGACGGGTGAATTCGCCATCGTCGGCTGCCGATTTTTGCAGATGCTGGTAGGCACTGCGAATGATTGAGGCAAGCGAGCGAACATCGTCGGAGGGAAGAGGAGCGCGCCAGTCGGTAAGAGGTGTGATGAAATTGTAAGGGGGAATATCTTCCGAAATACTGCCAGTGCTGATGGCCGAAAGGTGCAACTCAGGGATTGCATCTTCAAAATTGAGTAGCTGGAGCGCGCCGTTGTGGTTGGTGAAATACAAGATGCCATCTGATGTGTTCACAACCAGGAATTGCTCAATGCTGTGTGCCTCTATCACTTCGGCATCGGTGTGGTGAAAGCGAGTGCCATCAGAATAAATGTCACCCGAAGAGGTGGTAATGTAACTGCCACCCAGAACGCAGATGATGCGGTGTCCAGCAGGGATGTGGGCGATGTTTTCGGGCGTGCCCACCACTTCCAGGCTTTGGCATCGGCGTCGAAGGTTGACTGTGGTCTGTGCTTCGCCAGTAGGGGCGGCCTCCTCATTATGAAAAAACGAAGAGGAACAGGGGCTGATTTTGGTGTGTTTCATAGTTTGGAAATGTTTAAATTATAAGTGTGTCAAAAATAGTATAGAGGTGTATAAAAACTCAATGCCAAAAAGGTTTTTCGCATATTTGTTGAATGTTTTCCTACAAATGCAATTATTTTTAGAGTTTTCTAAAAAATGTGGTAAAAATATTTGGAAATGTGAAATTTACGATATATATTTGGGGTATCAAATAGAGAACATAGTTTTCTGATGATATATATGTTTTTATAGATTGTAGATTTTAAGGAGCCCACGCTGTGAAGCGCAGGCTCCTTAATTGTTTTTTCCCCCTTTAGGAGTGGACGAGTCAACGGCGGGCAATGTTTTTTTGGGTGGGCCGGAATAACCGGATTTGCCGGAATGTCCGAGGGTGGCGCTGCCGCTTAGAGGTTTTTCGGCTGAGCCAGTTTTTTAGGTGAGGCGGGCTGCGGCGAGTGTGAAAAATGAGATGCGAATGCCGGGAATGTGGCGGATGCATTCAGCACAACTGAGCATTGTGGCGCCTGTGGTAATCACATCGTCGATAATCATCACATGCTTGTCGACAAGCGTTTCTGCAGCTTCGGGGATGGGGGCGTAGAGCCCTTGGGTGTTGAGCATTCGCTCGTAAGCCGATTTGTGGGTTTGTGTTTCGTGTCCCTTCACTGCATCTATGGCCTCGTAGATAGGGATGGAAGTGGCGTCGCTGATTCCCATGGCAATGTAGTCGGCTTGGTTGTAGCCGCGTTTTGCCATTTTCGTGATGTGAAGCGGCACAGGAATGAGATAGTCGATGCCATCCCAAAGACCAGTGTCGGCTATGGATTCGGCATAGCGCCTCGCCATCCATCGCCCCATAGAGGGCACATTGCGATATTTGATGTCTTGAAGAATTTGTGAATAAGGAGCATTTCGCTCATAGAAGAAATATGCCGAGGCACGCTCTACGGGCACTTTACCGGCAAATCGCTGCACCATGCTGTTGAGCGGTAGTTCTTCAAAACCAGTGCGAGGCAAATTCATCAGGCACTTACGGCAAATGTAGCGCTCGGCACCGTCGAGCACCTTTCCGCACACCGGACACACGCGAGGCATGAAAATGTCGGCTGTGGCTTGGAGTATGTCGGAGAGTTTCATTATTTAGAGTCGTCGGAGCCACCCATCAATTCGTCGACAATGGGATAGAAAACGTTGGGCTCGAATCCACGAGAAGCGGCATATCGCATCAGTGAGGCGCGAGCTTGCATTCGTTCTTTATTCTTCACATCACGCATTTTTGCTTGAAGCAGGCGGCGAATCGAGTCGCAGTATTCGGTTTCGTCGACATCTGCAAGCGCTGCTTCGATATGGTCTTTACCTATGCCTTTCGTTTTGAGCATAAAAGCCACTTTTATGCGCCCCCAGCCGTTGAATCGCATCTTGTCGCGGCAGTAGGCGCGGGCAAAGCGCTCGTCGTTGAGGTAGTTTTCGCTTTTCAGTTGCTTCATCACGCCGTCGGCTTCCTCGGAGGTCAACCCCCACCCAACAATCTTGGTGTAGATGTCGCCGCTTGCCTGCTCCGAGCGTGCACAGAGTGCTGCTGCTTTATTGAAAGCGGCAGTGGGGGAAATGGGCTTTCGGGGAGATTTTTGCATACATCAGATATTTTGACTTGCACAAAATTAATGCATCTGTTTCAAAAAAACAAGTGAATTATTGTTGTTGTAACTGATATTATTCGTAAATTTGTATCGAAATATAAATATCAATTTTATCAAACATACATTCATGAAAAAGTTAGACATCCTTCTTGCTGAAAAATTGTTGAAAATCAGTGCTATTAAGCTTCAACCAGATTGCCCTTTTACTTGGGCAAGCGGTTGGAATTCACCAATTTATACCGACAATCGTCTCACATTGTCGTATCCAGAAGTTCGCAACTTTATCAAAGTGGAGCTTTCTCGTTTGATTCTTGAAAACTTCGGTGAAGCAGAGTTGGTAGCAGGTGTGGCAACAGGTGCTATTGCTCAAGGCGCTCTTGTGGCCGACACTCTGGGCAAACCAATGGTGTATGTTCGTTCGGCTCCAAAGGACCACGGATTGGAGAACATGATTGAAGGCAACATCAAGCCTGGTCAAAAGGTGGTAGTGGTTGAAGACCTCGTGTCAACCGGCAAGAGCAGTTTGAAGGCTGTGGAAGCGTTGCGTATGGCAGGAGCCGACGTTGTGGGTATGGTGGCTATCTTCACCTACGAATTTCCACAGGCTGCTGAAGCGTTTGAAAAGGCTGGCGTTCAACTCGTGACTTTGAGCGGCTACAGTGCCATGATTAAGGCGGCAGTTCAAACCAACTACATCAAGGCAAGTGATGAAGCACAACTCCAGCTCTGGCGTGAAGACCCTGAAAACTGGACTCCAAGCAATGTGAATATCGACTAAAAAGAAAATTATGGAAACATATAAAAGTGACAAACATATAATTGATTGCGACATTACCACCGTTTACAGTAAGTTGTCGAATCCAGAGGTGTTTCGCAAACATATGGAAGACAATATCGACAAACTTCCTGAAGAGGCGCGCACACATCTCCAGAACCTCAAATTTGAGGACGGCGGCGTGGTGATTGAATCGCCTATGGGACCGCTGAAATTGGGTATTGTGGAGAAGGTGGAGCCTTCAAAAATCGTGTTTGGTGCGGCACAGTCGCCAGTGCCATTCGGTTTGGTAATCGAACTCAAGGAAGTGGATGCAGAGCACACTGAAAGTATGACTGCGCTTCAGCTCGACCTCCCTATCATGCTTCGTGCCATGGTGGGCAGCAAACTCAAAGATGGCGCAAAGAAGTTCGGCGAAATGATTGCTCGCTTGCCTTACAGGGATTTGTAATTAATTATTATTGGCAGATAATGGATAAAAGGGGATTGAGGAAACTCTTTCCCCTTTTCAAATACCGATAACTATGATTTACGACAATAGCCAGGTGCGACGCCAGGCGCGTTTGCTCAGCGAAGAAAGAGCAAAGGAATTGCTTCGTGAAAGCGAATGGGGGGTGCTCTCGATGGTGGATGTGGATGGCGAAAGCGCGTATGGCATTCCGCTCAACTTTGTGTGGGATGGCGATAGCGCTCTATATATCCATTGTGCCAAAGAAGGCCATAAACTTCGTGCGTTGGAATTGCATCCCCGAGTGTCGTTCACCATTGTAGGCAAAGTGCAGTTGCAGTCGGCCATGCTCACCACTGAATATGAAAGTGTGGTGATGCGCGGTGTGGCAAATGTTCATTTGAACGACAGCGAAAAACGAAAGGGATTGACATTGATGGTGCAAAAGCTGTGTGCCGACCATTTGGAAAAGGCAATGCAGGGCATCGAGCGCTCGTTTGCCGTGGTGGATGTGATTCGTATTGATTTGGTCACCTATAGTGGCAAATGCAAATATATGAAATGATGGAAGCGAAGAAAAAGAATGGGCTTGTGCTTGAAGGTGGCGCATACCGCGGCATGTTCACTTGTGGTGTTCTTGATGTGATGATGGAGAACGGCGTGCAGGTCGACGGCATTGTGGGGGTGAGTGCAGGTGCTGCATTTGGTGTGAACTATTGCAGTGGGCAAATAGGTCGCGCACTGCGTTACAACCAGCGGTTTGCCAACGACAAGCGATATGGCGGCATTCATTCGCTGTTCACTACGGGCGACCTATATAATGCGGAGTTTTGCTACCATGTGGTGCCGCTGGAATATGATGTTTTCGATTATGAAAAATTCCTTGCCAGCCCTGTGGATTTCCACTTGGTGTGCACGGATGTCGACACTGGCGAACCTGTGTATCATTTGCTTCGCGACAACGACATTCACGAGACCTTGGAGTGGATTCGTGCGTCGGCATCCATGCCAATGGTGTCGAATGTGGTGGAAGTGGGTGGCTATCGTCTGCTCGACGGCGGCATGTCCGACAGCATTCCGCTTCAGTATTTTCAGCGCGTAGGCTATGAAAAGAATATTGTGGTGCTCACCCAGCCTTTGGGCTACGAGAAAAAGCTCACGAAGATGATGCCGCTCATGAAACTACTGTTGCGAAAATATCCGAAAATGGTGGAAGTGATGCGCAGGCGCCACGAGATGTACAATGCCCAATTGGCGTATGTGGCTCAGCAGGAGAAGGCGGGTAATGTTTTTGTGATTCGTCCTGCCGAAAAATTGGAAATCGGGCACACTTGTCACGACCCCGAACTGATGGCCCGCACTCACCAACTCGGCAGAGAACAAGCCACATCAAACCTTTCAGCCATGAAAGATTTCCTCAACCAATAAACCCAATAGCCCCTCTTTTCTAATCTCTAATTTCTTTCAACGAGATTTTCGTGCTGTCCATTGCTCGCCACACATAGGCGATATAGGCAAGTACGAATGGTACAAGTAGCGATACTGCGCTCATCACTTTGAGGGTGAAGAGGCTCGACGAACTGTTGCGTATGGTGAGCGAACTGTTGGCGTCGAGCAGCGATGGGTAGAAAGCAGTGTTGTTGAAGCCGAGCACCCAGAATAGGCTGAGGACTACGAGCACCACACCTATGCCTGCGGGCCAAATGCCTTTGTTCCATTTTGCTTGTGTTTTCAGGGTTTTCCCGATGCCCCATAGCACCAAAGCAGTGCCGGCAAGTAGCACAATTAGGCACCACCACATGTCGATGAAGTTGTGTAAATATTTGTATTCAATCCACTGCACAGCATCGTCGGTGGTATCCACACCATTAGAAGTGAGAATTAAAACGATAGTGATAAGGAAAAGTACGACAAATGCTCCGCCGTTGATAATCAGCAGCTTATTTTGTGCTTTTTGTAAACCTTCGTCATTGATATTGTTGATGAAATAGAGCGATGCCAAAGTGCGTGCAAGGAGTAGAACCATCACGCCAAATACCAGATTTTTCCAGCACATGATGGCTTCAAGGCCGTGTTTTGGTCCCCAAGTGGAAATGGTGGAGGCTTCCACATCGAGAATCTTGGCTTTTGTTACACAGAATTCGTTTCCAAAAAACATGCTACCGACAGCCACGCCGAGTAAAACGGGGCCAAGTACGCCATTGATACAGAGCAGTGTGTCGTAGAATTTTGTCCCGTACACATTGCCTTTCTTGCTGCGATATTCGTAGGAAATGGCTTGAATCACGAAACTGAAAAGGATAAGCATCCACAGCCAATAGGCACCACCGAAACTGGTGGAGTAGAACAATGGGAACGATGCGAAAAATGCACCGCCGAAAGTGACCAGCGTGGTGAACGTGAGTTCCCATTTTCGCCCCAGAGAATTAATCATCAGCGAGCGTTGGTCGGCATTCTTTACACCGATAAGCATCGATTGTCCGCCTTGCACAAAAAGGAGAAACACCAGCAGGGCTCCAAGCAATGAAATGATGAGCCACCAATAGTTTTGAAGGAGTTCGATTGTCATAATTATCAATGTTTTGCGGTGTTGAGATTCTGTTTTGATTGTTTTGAGATTTGCTTCATGATGATGCTCACATCAGCAATGAGCAACGCGGTGAAGATGACTGCAAACACCCAGAAGGTGACTTGCACATAGCCTGCACTAAGGTCGCTGATTGCCACTTTATTAGGCATAAGGTCTTGAATGGTCCAGGGTTGGCGGCCCACTTCTGCCACAATCCACCCGCAAGCGCTGCAGAGATAGGTGAGAGGGATTGTGACGATGGCAAGCAAATGCCACCATTTTGCCCACTTCGCTTTCTCGAGCCACTGGCGTTTGTAGGCAAACACGAGTGCCACAAAAAGGAACACTGCTAAATATCCACCGATGCTCACCATCAGGTGGAAGGTGTAGAATGTGAGTGGCACATTTGGGACGGCTTCTTCTGGGGTGTTGAGATAGCCGTAACCAAAGTATTTGAAGTTCTCCTCAAGCACCTTGTCGGCTTCTGCCACGGCAAGCCTATCGTCTTTTTTGACTGCAATATTGTGGTCGCTGATGGCCTCTTTTGCAAGTTTTCCCCGGTCCATGCGTTCGGTGTATGGCACGGAGTTGATTTCATTGCCGTCGCGGTCTTTCGCTTTGCCGCTGATGATGTCGTTGATGCCTGGCACAAACGATTGAGGGTCGTGGTTGGCAAGGATAGAAAGCCCGTAAGGAATGGCTACTTTCATCAAGTATGGGTCTTCGTTGTTGCTAACGGTTTTTGCTGGGTTGAGGATGCCGAAAGCCACGATTTCCTGACCGTTCTGCCCATCGTAAAGTCCCTCCATAGCAGCGAGTTTCATAGGTTGATGTTTTGCTACAGCCACTGCCGACGTGTCGCCAGAGATGGCGGTGAGGACAATGCCCACAAAGCCTACCCAAGCGCCCACTTTGAGACTGCGGTAGCAGTGGTCAATGTTGCGTTTGCGAAGGAGCATCCATCCCGATACGCCCACTACAAACACCCCACCGAGTGTCCAAGCACTCACCACTGTATGAAACACTTTGTTCACTGCCATGGGCGACGAAACCACAGCCCAGAAACTTGTCATTTCGTTGCGCATGGTTTCGGGGTTGAAAGTGCAGCCCACAGGGTGCTGCATCCACGCGTTGGCCACCAAAATCCACAATGCGGAGAGGCTGGCGCCGATGGCGGTGAGCCATGTGGCGGTGAGGTGGAACTTGGGCGAAACGCGGTTCCAACCGAAAAACATCACTGCGATGAACGTGGATTCCATAAAGAATGCCAAGATACCCTCCACTGCAAGTGGGGCACCGAATATGTCGCCAACAAACCAACTGTAGTTCGACCAGTTGGTGCCAAACTCAAATTCAAGAATAATGCCAGTGGCAACACCGATGGCAAAGTTGACGCCAAACAGTGTCATCCAGAATTTTGTGGTTGCGAGCCATTTTTCGTCGCGGTTGCGATAAAAGATGGTTTCCATAATGGCGATGATTATGCCGAGCCCAAGGGTGAGTGGCACGAAAAGCCAATGGTATATGGCGGTGAGCGCAAATTGCGCACGCGACCAGTCAACTACGGTGGTTAGTTCTTCCATATCTTGATAATAGTTTCGTTATCTGTTGGTTAGTTGCTCTCTCACGTATTCAGCCTTGCCTTCGTCGTCGGTGGCTTTCCCATTAAGGAAATTTGGGAAAAGAAGCCATCGGAGAATCAGGAAAAACACCACCACCTTGATGGCTATGATAAGCCACAGCGTACGTCCAACGGTCATGTTGCGAAAGCCGTCGCGGTAGAATCGGAAGACTCTAACGAATGGATTTGGGCGGATGTCGCTGGCAGAATTCATGAGTTTTGCAGTTGGTTGATGCAAATATAAATAAAAAAATAGTTTTCGTGCGAATATAATATCAATTAATAGTCGCTTTTTTGCGCTTTCACAAAGCGAGGGTTCCCGAATTGGTCGGCAATCACTAGTGCTGCTTCAAAGCCATGTTGCTCCAGCAGTTGGCAAGTTTCTTTTCCGAATCGGCGGTTGATTTCAAAATAGATGCGCCCGCCAGGCCTCAAAGCATGTTCGGCATAGATGGCAATGGCACGGTAGAAAAGCAGCGGATCGGCATCTGGCACGAATAGGGCTGTGGCTGGCTCGTGTTCCAGCACATTGCGTTCCATGCCGTCGCGTTCGCTGTCGCATACATAGGGAGGGTTGCTCACCACGATGTCGAGGCTTTCGCTCCGAGGTGTGGCGAGAAGAATATCGGTGTGGGTGAATTTTACTTTCGCTTTGAGCGCCTTGGCATTTTCTGCAGCCACTTTCAGTGCATCTTCCGAGATGTCGACAGCTTCCACTGAAGGCCACTTTAGTGCTAATGCCAGTGATATGGCGATGCAACCACTACCGGTGCCTATGTCGAGCACGTTCAAGTCGGCTTTGCCGTCGGCCTCGTCCACTATCATGTCGACGAGTTGTTCGGTTTCGGGGCGGGGGATGAGTGTGGCGGGTGTGACTTTGAATTCGTGGCCGTGAAAAGTGGTGTGGCCAAGGATATATTGGATGGGCTCTCCGCCACAGAGGCGCTTCACGATGTCGCGCATATGGTCGACGAACACATCGTCTTGCTCAAAGTCGCCTCGCAAAAGCACATCCACCTGACTGTAGTGAAGCACTTCTTCCACCACGATGCGCACCAGAGCAGTGGCTTCGCGCTGGTCGTAGTATTTCTGAAGTTGGGTCTTCAGCTCTGATATGATTTGGTTTGTAGTCATAGTTGTTGCGTGTTACAAATGTAGTGTAAATTCTTTAGCAAAACAAATTTTCGCAAAAGACGGTGGCACCTTCCATTCTTGTTTCGAGTTTTTACTATGTGACGAGGTGGCGGAGTGCTAAAAAATCGTGCATAGCGGGCAAAACTCGTTAAAAAGGTGTAAAAATGCGCCGATACTCTCATAATATCTTAATTTGTGGGAGTTGTTTGCCACTTAAATATTAATTTTACATGCTCAAAATTGTGGACTCGCGCGTGTTATTATATAAAAAAGCGCAAAATAGTCCCGTTTTTTGATGAATTTGTTGTAAATTTGTACTTTCAAAGCAAACTCAATTAGATGAACAAAAAATATTCAATATTCATGTTGCTGGCCATGCTCCTGTCATTGGCCATCACTTCGTGTAATTCCTCGAAAGATGAACCTCAGTCTCAAACATCTTTTTCGACCAGCAGTTATACCTCAACTTTGGTATCGGATTTTAAATTAGGCACCAACAACAAGGTGCTTTACAACCTTGATTCTGTGTTCTTCTCCATCGACCAAGATAGAAATCTTATCTACAATGCCGACTCTCTGCCAATGGGCACCGACGTGTCGCATCTCACCGTGGCGGTCACTTTCCCTTCGTCGGTCGGCAAGGCTGTGTTTAAGGTGAAGGAAAGTAAGTGGATGGAAAAGAAGGAGGTGGAATACTCAAGCGAAACTAAAGACAGTATCGATTTCTCTAGCAATGTGGAATTGGAAGTGACTTCACAAGATGGCAAGATGGTCCGCACCTACAATGTGTCTGTGAATGTGCACAAGATTAAACCCGACTCTCTTTTCTGGGACCAACGTGCTCGCCGCGACCTTCCTAACACCAGCGGTGCGCCAAAGGATGAAAAGACCGTGGCTCAAAATGGTAAATACTTCTGCCTCGTGGCCGATACTTATGGCTACATCCTCTCCACAGCCACCAATCCTGGTCAAGGCACTTGGGAAAAGAAGACCGTGGCATTCGATTTCGTTCCAAATGTAAGTTCATTCACCGCATCAGATGATGCTTTCTATATTCTTTCAAATGCAGGCCAGCTCTATAAGAGCACCGATGAGGGCGCAACATGGACCAATTGTGGCGTGGCATGGTATAGCATCAAGGGTGCTCATGCCAGCAAATTGCTTGGTGTGTTGAAAGAGGGCAGCGAATACAAACACGACGAATATCCTCGTGGCAGTTTTGTGCCAATGGCTGTGGAAGAAGATTTCCCAGTCGTAGGCTCATCTGAATTTGTGATGGCCAACAACTCTTGGACCGACAATCAACAAGGTATGTTTGTGGGTGGCGTGAACAAAGACGGTAAGGTGGTGAATGGTGTTTGGGGCTACGATGGCAAGACTTGGGCTCGCATCGACAATGATAACGCTCCATCTCCACTGCCAGCTCTTGAAGGCGCATCACTTGTGTCGTACACCTCGTTCAACAACGACAGCGTGACACATCGCCTCACCAAGCGCGCCACTTGGCTCATTCTCGGTGGTCGCACTGCAGAGGGCGCAATGAACCGCACCACTTACGTTTCATACAACCAGGGTATCACTTGGAGCTCTGGTGGCAAACAACTTCAACTGCCATCTTATATGCCACTCTTTGTGGGCGCTCAAACCTTCGTGGTTGAAGAACAGCGCAATAAGGCGCGCGCTTTGGCACCTGTGCAGCCCATCACAGAATGGCAATGCCCATACATCTACCTTGTGGGTGGCAAGAATTCAAGCGGTGAATTGCTCAACAGCATTTGGAAGGGCGTGATTAATCAACTCACTTTCAAACCGCTCTACTAATCATTATCAGAAAAGATAATTTACAAAATCCATAAATGAAGAAGATTTTAGCAATATTGGCAATGGCGCTTGTGGCACTTTCGGCTGCAGCACAGGAGTACCGCTACGAAGTGGGCCCTGCGTTGGGCGTGAGTGGCTATTTGGGCGACATCAGCGGCGGCAACATGTATAAGCACCCTGGTATTGTGGGCGGTGGCGTGTTCCGCTACAATATGAATAGCCGTATTGCTTTCAAAGCCAACTTGCTCTATGCTTCGCTTAGTGGCAACAGCAACGACTGTGCAAGCAAATTTCCCGATGGTGAGCATTACGAATTCACTTCTCATCTCGTCGACTTGGGCGCACAGGCCGAGTTCAACTTCTTCAATTATGGCATCGGCGCAAAATACAAAAACTACAGCCGCCTCACCCCATATATGGTGGTGGGTATCGGCGCCACCACATCGTTTGTGAATGGCACACATCTGTCTGTGAACATTCCAATGGGTGTGGGAGTGAAATATAAACTGAAGGAACGCATCAATCTCGGTTTCGAATTCACCATGCGCAAGGCGTTTGGCGACCGAATCGACGGATTGAGCGACCTTTATCGCATCAAGCACGGTTTTGCCAAAAACACCGACTGGTATTCGGCTGCAATGTTTACCGTCACTTACGAATTCAGTAAGCGTTGCACCAAGTGCCATTATGTGGAATGATGCGAAGCGTTTTTTAAAAAAAGAAGAAATATAATATACATTATATATATAAGCAGTGTCGCTGATTGAAAAAATAGACAAGACAAGAATCCCACGTCATGTGGCCATCATCATGGATGGCAACGGACGATGGGCGAAGCAGCGTGGAATGATACGCTCGTTTGGTCATGAGAATGGTGTGCCAACGGTGCACAACATCACAGAAGTGGCCAACGACCTTGGCGTGGAGTTTCTTACGCTCTACACATTCTCTACCGAAAACTGGAACCGCCCCCAAATGGAGGTGGATGCATTGATGCATTTGGTGGTCACTTCCATCGAAAAAGAAACGCCAGAACTCATCGAGAAGAATGTGCGTCTTACAGCTATTGGCGACATGGAGCGTATGCCAGAATTTGCCCGCACGCGACTACAAAAGTGTATGGACGACACCGCCCACTGCACTGGCATGGAAGTGTGTTTGGCACTGAGCTACTCTTCTCGCTGGGAAATTGTGGAGGCTGTACGCAGCATCGCAAGTGAGGTGAAAGATGGCAAACTTGATGTGGCTGATATCGACGACGCCGTGGTTTCCTCTCATCTGTCCACTTCCTACATGCCCGACCCCGACCTGCTTATCCGTACGGCTGGCGATTTGCGCATCAGCAACTATCTGCTGTGGCAAATTGCTTATAGTGAACTCTATTTTACCCCTGTTCTATGGCCCGACTTCACGAAAGATGATTTTCTTGAAGCCATTATTGAATACCAACGCCGCGAACGCCGCTATGGTAAAACCAGCGAACAGGTGACTAACGATAAAGAATAATATTAACGATATGCGATATAAAGCACTCCTACTTCTCGTAGCTCTTCTTTCGCTTGCCACAAGTGTAAAAGCGCAAGAAACATACACTAAAAACGACACAATCTACAATCCGAAAGTGGTGTTCTCCGGCCATCATCCTAAATATGAGATTGCCGGGATTAAGGTGACTGGTGTTGATAACTATGAAGATTACATCATCATTGGCTATTCTGGTCTCTCTATTGGACAACGCGTGGAAATCCCCGGCGACGACCTCAAGAATGCTGCTAAACGCTTTTGGCGTCAGGGCCTTTTCTCCAAGGTGCAAATCAAGGTGGAAAAGGTGTATGGCGACAAGGCCTGGCTCGAATTCGTGCTTCAACAGCAACCCCGCATCTCGCAGGTGAACTACATCGGCGTGAAGGGTAATGAAAAGAAGGATGTGAGCGAGCGTTTGGGCCTTACCCCTGGCAACCAGATGACTCCCAACATTGCCGACCGCGTGAAGATTATCGTTCAAAAGTATTTTGCCGACAAGGGCTTCGACAAGGCCACTGTGGAGGTCGTACAAAAGGAAGACCTCAGCAAGAAGAACGAAGTGATTGTTGACATCGTGGTCGACAAGCACTCTAAGATTGGTGTGCACAAAATCTATATCGAGGGCAACGAAGTGCTGAGCGATGGCAAGATTAAAGGTGCCATGAAGAAAACCAACGAAACTGGTTTCTTCAACTTCAAAAAATGGTTTAGCCAGAAGAAGTTCGTAGCCACCGACTATGAAGAAGATAAAAGTCGCATTATCGAAAAATACAACGAATTAGGTTATCGCGATGCTCGCATCGTTGCCGACAGTGTGGTCAGCTTCGACGAAAAGAAGGTGGATGTGTACTTGCGAGTTGAAGAAGGTAAGAAATACTATATTTCCGACATCAACTGGGTGGGTAACACCGTGTATCCAACCGAATTCCTTGAGAATGTGCTTGGTATGGAAAAAGGCCAGGTCTACAACCAGAAGAAACTCAACAAGCGCTTGAGCACCGACGACGACGCTGTTTCGAACCTCTATCTCGACAAAGGTTACCTCTTCGCGCAGATTCTGCCAGTGGAAACCCATGTGGAAGGCGACTCTATCGCACTTGAAATGCGTCTGTTTGAAGGTAAGCAAGCCACTATCAACCGCGTGGTTATCAACGGTAACGACCGACTCTATGAAAAGGTGATTCGCCGCGAATTGCGTGTTCGCCCTGGTGACCTTTTCTCGAAGAGCGACTTGATGCGTTCGGCTCGTGAAATTGCCCAAACTGGTCACTTCGACCCTGAAAAAATGGACATTCGCCCTGAGCCTAACGAAGAAAACGGTACGGTCGACATTATCCTCGGTCTTGAGTCGAAAGCCAACGACCAGATTGAATTCTCTGCTGGTTGGGGTCAAACCGGTATTATCGGTAAGCTGAGCTTGAAGTTCACCAACTTCTCCATTCAGAATCTCTTCCACCCATCATCATTCAAGGGCATTATCCCACAGGGTGAGGGACAGACATTCACCATCAGTGCTCAAACCAATGCTAAGTATTACCAATCATATAGCGTGTCGTTCCTCGACCCATGGTTTGGTGGTAAGCGTCCAAACTCTTTGAGTGTGTCGGCATTCTATAGCCGCCAGACCGGTATCAACTCAAGTTACTACAACACGCTTTATCAGAATGGTATGTTGAACTACTACAACAACTACTATTCAGGTCGCAACTACGGCTATGGCAACTATGGCTACAACAACTACTATGAAGATGCTTACGACCCAAATAAATACCTCCAGATGGGTGGTGTGACCGTCGGCTTCGGTAAGCGTTTGAAATGGCCTGACGACTACTTCACTCTCACTGCCGAACTCGGTTACCAATGGTATAGCCTCAAGAACTGGGAATATCTCTACTACATGAACAATGGTACATCCAACTCTCTCGTGTTTGGCTTGACCATCGCTCGTAACAGTATCGATAACCCACTCTACACCCGCCGTGGTAGTAGCTTCTCGCTCAGTTTCCACTGCACACCTCCAGCAAGCCTCTTCGGCAAGAAAAACTGGAAGGCACTCTCGGAAGCCACCGATGAAGCATCGAAGAAAGAACTCTACAAATGGATTGAATACTGGAAACTCAAATTCCAGGCTCGTACCTACACTCCACTCACCGATCCCGACGGACGTTGGACCCTCGTGCTCATGACACGTGCCGACATCGGTCTGCTCGGTAGCTGGAACAAGTACATCAAATCACCATTCGAAACATTCTACGTTGGTGGTGATGGTATGTCGGGCAGCTACACCTATGCAACCGAAACCATCGCATTACGTGGTTACGACAATGGTCAGTTCACCCCTTATGGTAGCGACGGTTACGCCTACACTCGCTTCTTGATGGAACTTCACTTCCCATTGATGCTCTCTCCAAGTGCCACTATCTATCCATTGGCATTCGTTGAAGCAGGTAATGCATGGACCAGTGTGAGCCGCTTCTCTCCATTCGACCTCAAGCGCTCTGCTGGTGTGGGTGTGCGCATCTTCCTCCCAATGCTTGGTATGATGGGTATCGACTGGGGTTACGGTTTCGACAAGGTGTTTGGCACCAAGGGTGGCAGCAACTTCCACTTCGTGCTCGGTCAGGAATTCTAATAAAGAACTCTAAACCAACAGAAGAAATAAACTATTTGTCTTTCTTGGAGTCTAACCTCACAGAATTCACGAATTAATCAACTTAAAAACGAAAATTATGATGAAAAAAATTGTAATGCTCTTTATCGCGGTGGCTGCTTTCGTGGCTACAGCTTCTGCGCAAAAGTTTGCCTTCATCGACCAGGAATACATTTTAAAGAAAATCCCTAACTACGAGATGGCTAACGAGCAGTTGAATCAAATTTCTCAACGCTGGCAGCGTGAAGTGGAAACCCTGGAAAAGGAGGCTGACACAATGTATAAGAACTATCAGGCCGACATGGTTTTCCTCACCGACGAACAAAAGAAGAAAAAAGAAGCCGAAATTGTGGCTAAAGAGAAGGAAGCCTCTCAACTGAAGTATAAATACTTCGGCCCTCAAGGCGAACTCTACAAAAAGCAACAATCGCTCATCAAGCCTATCCAAGACGACATTTATGCAGCTTGCAAAAAGGTGTGTGAAGAAAAAGGCTACCAAGTGATATTCGACCGTGCATCGATTCAAGGCGCTATGTATGTGTCGCCACGTATCGATGTCACCGACGAAGTAATCGCTAAGTTAGGCTATTAATTTTAAATATGTGTCGGCCTCAAGGTGATGACACATCAGAGAGATACGGATATAAAAATTATAAACTAAATAACTCATTTTTAAACACTATGTTAAAGAAATTTATCCTCGCAGCGCTTGTTGCTGCTCCAATGATGCTTTCAGCTCAATCTGCTGTGAAGTTTGGTATGGTTAATCCTGCTGAAATTTTCCAAGTAATGCCTGAAACTGCTACTGCTCAAAACACCCTCAAGGCTGCAAGCGACAAGTATCAACAACAAGGAAAGGCGCTCCAAGACGAACTTCAAAAGAAGAGCCAAGAACTTGATGAACTCGAAAAAGCTAAAGCTGCTCAAGCAACTATCGAAGCTAAGGCTAAGGAAGCTCAAGACCTCTATACTCGTCTGCAAAACTTCTCACAAACAGCTCAACAAGACCTCCAAAAGCAACAAGAAACTTTGATGGCTCCAATCCAACAAAAGCTTCAAAACGCTATCCAAGCAGTAGGTGCTAAGGGTGGTTACACTGCAATTCTCGATTCTGCAACTCTCCTCTACAAGGGCAACAGCATGGAAGATGTTTCTGCTAAGGTAAAGGCTGAACTCGGTATCAAGTAAGTTTCAACTTATACTGAATAAATAATTAGGCGTGGCAAGAACTCATTCTGCCGCGCCTTTTCTTCGTCATGTGGCTGCCCGTCATCCCTGAAATAGTTGGAGGCTATGTGTCAGGGCAAGATAAGAGGCTGTGTCATCATGCGAAATTAGGCGTATTGTAGGGACGCTCGGTTCGAGCGTCCGGTGTCTAATCTGTTGAAAACCAATTTTGTGTAAAGCGGACGCTCGAACCGAGCGTCGCTACATGACCTTGATTATCAATTTTGACACAGCTTCCCCGACCAAATTCCCAATTTCCAAT
>JAUNNJ010000017.1 GCA_030531495.1 Bacteroidales bacterium | reverse complement strand
GCCAAATTATTCGACGAGAATTTTTGGGTGACACGATGACGAAGTCAGGAAAAAATTTCCCGCAAGCAATTATTACACACTTACGGGAAATTGATATATTATGCAAAAGCATACTTGCTGCTTATTCCTTAACGAGCGACATGCCTTTCTTCAAGGCTTCTTCGTTCATTGGGAGAAGATTCCAGTGGCGTTCTGGGAGGGTTTTCTTCAAGCCCTTGAGCACATTTTCCACACTCACCACTTGTTTAATCTTCAAATAAGCACCGAGCACAATCATATTGAATGCCTTGCCATTCTTCATCTCGAATGAGGCCTCCATCGCATTGATGCAATACACCTTGATATCGGTGCGGGTGGGAGGATTATGGATACCGTAGCTGTCGTAAATCAGCACGCCTCCAGGTTTTACCTGACTTTCAAAACGGTCAAGACTTTGCTGATTGAGCACGATAGCGGTGTCGTACATATTAAGAATTGGAGAACTGATGCGTTCATCACTTAAAATCACGGTCACATTTGCTGTTCCACCACGCTGTTCTGGTCCATAAGAAGGCATCCAAGTGATTTCCTTGTCGTCCATCAATCCAGAATAAGCCAAAATCTTACCCATAGAGAGGACACCTTGTCCGCCGAAACCGGCAATAATCATTTCTTCTTTCATCGCTTATTCCTCCTTCTTGTCATCTACATTCTTCAAGTCGCCCAATGGGTATTTCTTGAACATATTCTCTTCCATCCACTTGTTGGCATTTTCAGGTGTCATCTTCCAACCCGAATTGCAGGTGCTCACGATTTCCACCACCGAGGTGCCCTTGCCTGCCATGCTGTTTTCGAACGCCTTGCGTATAGCCGCCTTAGTCTTGCGAACGGATGCTGGAGTGTGCACACTCTGACGAGTCACATAGCAAGTGCCATCAAGTTGAGCCAAGAGCGGAGTGATTGACAATGGATAGCCATTGAGGTCGACACGACGTCCGTAAGGGCAAGTCGATGTCTTCTGTCCGAGCAGTGTGGTAGGCGCCATCTGACCACCAGTCATGCCATAAATGGCGTTGTTGATAAAGATAATCACAATGTTTTCGCCACGGTTGCAGGAGTGGATTGACTCGCAAGTACCAATCGCGGCAAAGTCGCCATCGCCTTGATAAGTGAATACCATCTTGTCGGGCGAAAGGCGCTTGATAGCGGTTGCCATAGCAGTGGCACGACCGTGAGCAGCTTCCACCCAGTCGATGTCAATATAGTTATAGGCAAACACTGCACAGCCCACAGGTGACACACCGATTGTGTATTCTGCAGCGCCCATATCTTCAATAACTTCAGCCACCAATTTGTGCACCACGCCATGGCTACAGCCTGGGCAATAATGCATGTGGTTGCCGTTCAACAGAGCGGGTTTCTTGTAAACTCGATTCTGTGGTTGAATAATATCCTTTAATTCCATAGCCATTACTTCTTGTTGATGAGTTTGTCGTTCAATGCTTCAAGCACTTCGTCGGGAGTTGGCACATTGCCACCGAGTCGGCCAAAATGCTCCACAGGTTTACTGCTTTCGATAGCCAGCTTCACGTCTTCAATCATCTGTCCGGCATTGATTTCCACCACGAGCAAGCCCTTGGCGTTAGAAGCAGCCTTCTTGATTTGTTCCACAGGGAAAGGCCATAGTGTGATTGGACGAGCCAAGCCCACTTTCAGTCCCTGCTCTCGCGCCAATTCCATCGCCTTCATGGCAATACGGGCTTGGCTGCCGAATGCCACAATCAGGTAGTCGCAGTCGTCGGTGTTCACCAACTCACAACGAGTTTCATTCTTTTCAATTTCTCGGTATGTGGCTTGGAAACGAAGGTTGTTGGCCTCCATCTTGTCGTCGTCGAGTTCGAGAGAAGTGATGATGTTGTTGGGGCGCATACCCTTGCGGCCAAGTGTAGCCCATGGGCATTGCTTGCGAATTTCTTCTTCAGTGCGGCGAGGGCGCTGTGGTGGAAGCACCACTTTCTCCATCATTTGTCCAATCATGCCATCGGAAAGGATTAGGGATACGCAACGATACTTAAACGCCAAATCCCAGCCAAGCGCCACAAAATCGGCCATTTCCTGCACACTGCTTGGAGCAAGCACTATCAAGTGGTAGTCGCCATGGCCACCGCCTTTAGTGGCTTGGAAATAGTCGGCTTGTGAAGGGTGGATAGTACCCAAACCAGGGCCACCACGCTGCACATTCACCAACAGAGCAGGCACTTCGCTGGCTGCCATAAACGACACGCCTTCCTGCATCAAACTGAAACCAGGGCTTGAGGTTGAGGTCATCACAGCCTTTCCACAACAAGCGCCAGCATATACCATATTGATTGCAGCCACTTCACTCTCGGCTTGAAGCACCACCATGCCAGTGGTTTCCCAAGGCATTTCTGCCTCAAGGCACTCAAGCACTTCCGACTGCGGGGTAATAGGATAGCCAAAATAGCCATCGGCGCCATAGCGAATGGCAGCCATTGCCAAGGCGTCGTTACCCTTCATCAATTTCACTTCTTCATTCATTGTTATTTGTAGTATAATTCTTTGGGGATTCTGTTACTTTTCTACCACACGGTACACTTCGATGCAGGCATCAGGGCAAACCAATGCACAGCTCTGACAGCCAATACATTTTTCTGCCTCAACCATATAGGCGAAGTGATAGCCGCGATTGTTAACTTTCTTTTTCTGGAGATCGAGCACATTGAGGGGGCAAGCCACCACACAAAGGTTACAGCCCTTGCATCGCTCTGTGTCAACCACTACAGCTCCGTTAATTTTAGCCATATTTTTGTAGTTAAAATAGTTGTTTCCGTTAGTTATCACAAATTTACAAAATAATATGCGTTAACCAACTTATATTACATTACTTTTTTTACTTAGTTAACCAATTTCGCATTTTTTTACAGTAGAACGACTTTTTTTACAATTGATACAACATTGCACAAAAAAAATACGCGAAACGAAATATTTTTATCGTTTTACGATATTTTTTTATTGAATTTTTTGGTAATTCAAAATTTACTCTATATCTTTGCACCGAAAATAATTATCGTTTAACAATAAAAACCAAAAGTTTATGGAAAATTCTGTTATAAAATCCACAAAGGTTGCCTGCAATTTAGCTTTAATTCTATGGAGTTTGTATGCCCTATTATTCCTACTGCGAGTCTTGCGATATTGCGGAATCATCTCTTTCAATGTGTATTTAGGAATTGACATTGCACCTATTGAATGGTTTTCGGATGAAGCACAAATAGCACAATGGATAGAGCTAATAGGCTACATTTTCTCCACTATTTTAATGCTCTTTTTAACAATAAGATTGATATTATCCACACGAAGAGGTATCAAATCTAATGAAATTTTCACAAAATCGAACGCAAAATCTTTGATGTGGCTTTCAGCTATCGTATTCTTCCATCTATTATTTGCAGAAAACCTTAGCATCATTTACGGTTTTCGAGAATTGTTTATCAATACCACGCCATTTGTTTGTTGCCTTATAACACTTATCGTTGCTATGCTCTACAAAATGGCAGTAAATGTAGCTGAAGAAAATCGACTCACCGTTTAACACAACCAGCATTATGAGCATAATAGTAAATGTAGACGTGATGATGGCAAAACGTAAAATGTCGTCGCAAGAATTGGCCGAGCGAATCGGCATCACTGCAGCAAATCTTTCAATTCTCAAAACAGGGAAAGCAAAAGCTATCCGTTTTTCCACACTTGAAGCCATTTGTAAAGCACTTGAATGTCAACCTGGCGACATCTTGGAATACAAATCAGATGAATAAATCAAAATTATTCAAAACAGTAAAATAACTTCAATTGCAGGGGACTTTCTGTGAAGCGAGTCCTTTGCTTTTTTGATTTGTAGAAATGAGCAGAGCCACTAAAAAAAGCAGCTCTGCCCATAAACTTAAATACTATATAAAAATATGCAAATCTTATAGAATGCCTTGTGCCATCATTGCTCGTGCCACCTTCATAAAGCCAGCCACATTGGCTCCCTTCACATAGTTGACAGTGCCATCGGGATTCTTTCCATACTTGCAGCATTGCTCGTGAATGTCGGCCATAATGCGCTTGAGGCGTTCGTCCACTTCTTCCGCAGTCCAAGTAAGCTTTTGTGAATTTTGTGCCATTTCCAATCCTGACACCGACACGCCACCCGCATTTGCGGCCTTACCGGGTGCGTAGAGAATACCAGCATCGAGGAAGGCATGAACAGCCTCGGGAGTGGATGGCATGTTAGCACCTTCGCTCACCGCAATCACACCGTTGGCGAGCAAGGCACGCGCATCGTCGCCATTGAGTTCGTTTTGAGTTGCAGAAGGCATTGCGATGTCGCAAGGCACACCCCATGGCTTACCGCCATCGAAGTATTCACAGCCATATTCTTCTGCAAATTCACGAATACGCCCACGATAGAGGTTCTTCAGTTCGAAGATGTATTTGAGTTGTTCTTCAGTCAAACCTTCAGGCACATAAATGGTGCCATTGCTATCGCTCATGGTCACAACTTTTGCACCGAGTTGGAGGAGTTTCTCTGCGGTGTAGGTGGCCACATTGCCCGAGCCAGAAATTGCCACACGCTTACCTTTGATGTCGATGCCGCGAGTGGCGAGCATATTGAGCAAGAAATATACATTGCCATAGCCGGTGGCTTCTGGACGAATGAGTGAGCCTCCAAATTCCATACCCTTTCCGGTGAAGGTGCCAGTGTTTTCACGTGCCATCTTCTTGTATTGGCCATACATGAAACCTACTTCACGGCCACCTACGCCGATATCACCCGCGGGCACATCGGTATCTGGGCCGATATGGCGCCAAAGTTCCGATACGAATGCTTGGCAGAAGCGCATAATCTCCATATTGCTTTTACCCTTTGGATTGAAGTCGCTACCGCCTTTCGCTCCACCCATAGCCAGCGTGGTGAGTGAGTTTTTGAAAGTTTGCTCAAAAGCGAGGAATTTCAAAATTGATTGATTCACCGATGAGTGGAAACGCACACCACCTTTATAAGGACCGATGGCATTGTTGTGCTGAATGCGGTAACCCATATTGTTTTGCACACGTCCCTTGTCGTCCACCCACGACACACGGAATGAGAAAACACGATCGGGGATGCAGAGGCGTTCAATCAGATTGTACTGTTCAAACTCGGGATTTTGATTGTAGACTTCTTCGATAGTGGTTACCACTTCTTCCACAGCCTGCAGATATTCAGGCTCATGAGGGAAACGACGACGCAAGTTGTTCATTACTTCTGTTGCTTTCATTGGACTAACTAAATTATATACTTTAACCTAAAAAACTAAATTTCCACCACAAAGATAATACTTTTTTCCAAATCAGCCACAACTCAATAACACTTTTCTATAATTTTGGCACATTTTTCATCAAAATGACACACTAAAGCAAAGAAAATCTTCCTCGGCTGCAATCCCGAGGAAGATTAATATGTCTATTTTGGGTAATTCATATCTATTCTGCGTAATTACCCAAGCTTATGGCCAGAGGTAGGTGGAGAGACTTTCGTGACCTAAATAGTAGGCTTTTACTTTGATGAGCTTCACCGATGCGTCCACTTCCACTGGAGCGAACCAGATAGGAGAAGTGCTTGTTGGTTCAGAGCCATCGAGAGTGTAGCGAACCACCTCGCCAGGGTATTGGGTGTTGACCAGTAGCTTGCCATTTTCCACCTTTGCGCCAGGCAACCCCAATCTGAAATTGTAGCCTTGCTTATTGACAACTCCGAGTTCCTTGCTCACCTTTGCGTTGAAGTTGGCGCGGGCGGCAATATAGGTTTCTGGTTTAGCATCGTCCCATTCAGGCTTTGCATTCCATCCGCGAAGCGCCAATCCGAAGATTTTAGGTAGCATATAGTATTGTACCTGTGCGAAATCGCGAATAGTTTCAGCCCAAAGTTGTCCTTGCACACCGATAATGTTTTCGGGCTTTTCGAGTTTTGTCTTGCCCTCTGCAGCCTTCAGCACATCGAGAGGCTGTCCATCGTAGTTGAATCGTTCGGAGCGATACACATTGAATGGCTGAGCATACCACGAAGCGTATTCATCGCAATAGCCACCCCAGTGCAACCCCTTATCGTACTGATGCCAAGTGTAGGCCATATCCACATAGAAGTTGGTCACATTTGAGAGGATGGTTGGATAGCCTGCATTAGCCAAGCGGTATGGAATGTTGGCACGGCTACCTACGGTGCTCCATGCATTTACCATAGCGAAGCGAGGTGCCACAGTAGCATTGTGTGAATCTGGGTGATCCAAGCCCACTTCTTGCCAACCGCCTGCCTTAATTCCCTTTTGAGCAAGGTGCTCGGTCACGCGGCGAATATAGTATTCGCTCACTTCGTGTGCATTCTTGAAGCCTTTTTCCTTCATCAGTGCCTGGATATCGGGCGAAGCGTCCCATGAGCCCTTAGGCACTTCATCACCGCCAAGGTGAACAACATCCAACTTCAAGCCAGCAGCCTTCCACATCTTTTCTAATTCGTCGACCACCTTATATACAAAGTTGAACACACCTTCATGAGCCACATTGAGCACATTGTCGTGATACGACTGGGCAGAAGTGTATTCACTCTTGTCGTTGTCGTCCCACATCTTATATTGCTCGGCAAGCGCCTTATCGGTGCCGATATACTTGTTGTAGCGAGCCTTCATTGCCACAAGAGCGGCACGGGCATGGGCAGGAGTTTCGATTTCAGGAATAATTTTCACGCCACGCATTGCTGCATATTTGAGCAATGATATCATCTGCTGGCGAGTGTAATAGCCATTTGCGCTTTGAGTGAGGTCGTTAGGATTGCCGTTGCCATCAAAAATTGATGCAATATGCTCTTTTTCATCGAGGGTGCAACCACGACGAGCAGCCACTTCGGTCAGTTCTGGCAGACCAGGGATTTCCACACGCCATGCCTCATCATCGCTAAAGTGGAAATGAAGCACATTCAATTTATAGTAGGCGAGCATATCGATGAGTCGCTTCATGTTTTCAAAAGTGGTGAAATTACGCGACACATCGAGCATAAAACCACGATAACCGAAATCGGGGCTATCCTTAATGGCTGCATTTTCCAAGCGGTGGGCTGTGCTATGGTCGATGGCAGCGACCAATGTTTTTGCGCCAGCCAAAGCGCCAGCCAACTCTCCAGCACTGATGACTACAGAGTCGTTCTTCACCACCATTTCATAAGCTTCGCCATAGAGCGCCTTATCTTCTTTCAAGACGATTACTGTGGTTGGATTGCCTGTTGCATAAACACCACGCTTAGCCAATTCCGTCAACATGTATCGGCGGGCATTTTTCAATGAATGATTCGATTTCACAGTCACCACATTACCAATTTGTGTATAGCCACCGGTAAGGGTCACACTCTTTGGAGCAGGGAAAATGTCGTAACAGTGAGCAGGTGCTTGCGCACCCTTGAGCGACTCGTTGAAGGCATACATGCGGTTGCCATCAGGATAATCGTTGGGGCGTGATTGGAACTGTTCAGGCTTATCGAGCGGCGCAATGTCGATTTTCACAGCAAGGGGCGATTTGGTGTCGCCGTTCATCACCACATGCCCACCCATAGGCACATAGCAAATGTTCACCATCGTGCCACGCATCAGCATATCCACCACCATCGAGTCGCCAGGGGCGAGAGTGCGGTAGCGAGCGTTAGGCGTCACTTGATAGTAAGTGGTACTCACTTCCTTGATGTCGACAGGAAGTTGGTCGCTCAATTTCAAACGGCGAGAGAACTGGTTGAAGTAGAATTGCCAATTCTTTTCGAGTGGAGTTTGGCTCACATTTTTAATTACAAAACGCGAACTGTAGAATCCCTTTTCTGCGCCATTGCGTCCCATTTCCCAACGCACCGAGATAGGTGACTGTTGAGCCAAGGCTGTCAATGCCACTGCGGCAGAAGCCACGAATGTTAGTAATTTTTTCATTCCCAAATATTTTAAAGTTTTTTTGTCAATGTTAATGGTATGGAAGAATTCACTGCTTTGGAAGTTTTTCTACAATGTGGTCGAGAAGGTTGTCGCACGCATCTTCCAGCAGGTCGAGTACAAGCTCAAAGCCTTCAGCCCCTTCGTAATAAGGGTCGGGCACATAATCATAGTGAGGGAAGCGGCGAATATACCGGCCCATCATATCAATTTTCGCCACTTCTTCAGGTGTGGCTGCCATCATTCGAAGGTCGCTCACATTGCCGCCATCCATGCCCACAATCAGGTCGAAATCAGCGAAATCGCTGCCCGTCACTCTACGTGCGCGGTGAGTGAGTTCATAGCCTCGCTTGCGAGCTGCACGGCGCATACGGTGGTCGGGCAAGTCGCCAGCATGGCCCCCATAGGTGCCAGCCGAATCCACCTCTATCAAATCAGAGAGGCCGCGTTGTTCAATCAAGTGCTCCATCACATGATGCGCCGATGGTGAGCGGCATATATTGCCAAGGCAAACCATTAGCACTCTAAACTTGCTCTCCCTATCGTTATGCATATCAAAATGATTCATTATGCAAAAATAGTGAAATTTCCCCAATAATGAAAACACTTTTTTTCACAGAGTCTGTGGAGCTACATCAAATCGGGAGAAATACGATTTATACACAAGCGCATCTCAAGAAAAAAAAGTAAATCAAAAAGGATTTTTGTGAGAGATGCATAGATAGCGAGATTTTTTTGTTGCAAAATTTCCAGTTTCATGTATTGAGCTCGAAACACCCAGAACACCTAAAACACCCGAACCACCCGAAACACCCTTTTCATGTTCGCTTTTGGACCAAAAACCGCCACTTTTTTGGTCCAAATCGAAACTCAAAACACTTCTCTTGCTTTGGGTAAAACACCTGAATGGAAGTTATGAAGTGAAGAAGATATCGTTCCTACATTGCTCAGAAGTTAAGGCGAAACCACTATGTCAATACGTAAAAAAACTCTGCTGCGAAGATAGGAATATTATAAGGCGATAGCAATGGCAAAAGGGAAGCTTAGGAATTATCTGAACATTGGGGGCGGAGATTCAAGAGTTCCTGCTTATCCAGAGGGATGTGAGGTGGTTTGATTTCCCTGCCAAGAAATCGTAGGGCTCGGAAGCTTTAGGTTGAGTGGATGATTTTTTTAGCCAATCGTGAAGTTTATTTGGTGGAGTGGCAAAATGGTATTAATTTTGCAGTTGATTCAGTATTTTGAAATAAAAGACACTTATTATATATGTTTGAAAATTTATCCGAGAAACTCGAAAGATCGTTTAAAGTCTTAAGAGGTCAAGGCAAGATTTCGGAAATCAACGTTGCCGAAACAATGAAGGAAGTGCGTCGTGCCCTTGTCGACGCCGATGTTAACTACAAGGTGGCTAAAGAGTTCACCAACCGTGTAAAGAACGAAGCCCTCGGCCGCAATGTAATCAACGCATTGAAGCCAAACGAGCTGATGGTGAAAATCGTGCACGAAGAACTCGTGAAACTCATGGGTGGCGAAGAAGCTCCTTTCAGCCTCGAAGGAAAGCCTGCTGTGGTGTTGATGTCGGGTTTGCAAGGTTCTGGTAAAACCACTTTCGCTTCAAAACTTGCCAACAAACTCAAACAAGAAAAGAGCAAGAAGCCTTTGTTGGTAGCCTGCGACGTTTATCGCCCTGCTGCTATCGAGCAATTGAAAGTGAACGGTGAAAAGGTGGATGTGCCTGTGTACAGCGAGCCAGAAAGCAAAGACCCTGTAAGCATCGCACTCAACGGTATCCAGCACGCTAAGGCTAATGGCCACGATGTGGTTATCGTCGATACCGCCGGTCGCCTTGCCGTTGACGAACAAATGATGGCGGAAATCGAAGCCATCAAGAAGGCTATCAACCCAACCGAAACACTTTTCGTGGTCGACTCTATGACCGGTCAGGATGCAGTGAACACTGCCAAGGCCTTCAACGAGCGCATCGACTTCGACGGCGTGGTCCTCACCAAGCTCGACGGTGACACCCGCGGTGGTGCTGCCCTCTCTATCCGTGCCGTGGTCGACAAGCCTATCAAGTTTGTGAGCACCGGTGAAGGCGTTGACAAGAACACGCTCGACCCATTCCGCCCACAAGGTATGGCCGACCGTATTTTGGGCATGGGTGATATCGTAAGTTTCGTTGACCGTATGCAACAGCAATACGACGAAAACGAAGCCAAGAAACTTGAAGCAAAACTCCGCAAAAACACTTTCGACTTCAACGACTTCAAGAACCAAATCGGCAGCATCAAGAAGATGGGTAACCTCAAGGACCTCGCTTCTATGATTCCTGGCGTGGGCAAGGCTTTGAAGGATGTGGACATCAAGGACGACGCATTCAAGAGCATTGAAGCCATCATCGACTCAATGACACCATACGAGCGTGAGCACCCAGAAGTGCTGCTCGCCGGTCGCGACAGCGGACACCGACGCAAGCGCCTCGCACTCGGTTCGGGCACCAAGATTGAAGAGGTGAACCGCCTGCTGAAGCAATTCGACGCCACTCGCAAGATGATGCACAGTGTGGCTACCAAAAATCCGATGCAAATGATTAAGGGCATGCGCCGCAAATAATCAAAAACTTAACATGAAGGGCTTCTCGTGTGATGAAACGAGGCGCCCTTCAATCTTAAATACGGCACTATAAATTTACTCTGCAGAGTAGTTATAGACTTTCCGGGGTGAAAAGGATTCTGAATGTGCCATTTGTTAGCAATAATAGACACATAATATAAAAAGGGAAATTTATGCAACTTATCGACGGAAAAGAAACGGCAATGGAAATCAAACAAGAGATTGCCAAAGAAGTAAAGCGAATGATGGAGGCTGGCGAAAAACAGCCACATTTAGCTGCAATTCTTGTGGGTCACGATGGCGGAAGCGAAACCTATGTGGCACACAAAGTGAAAGCTTGTGCTGAATGCGGATTCAAGTCCACTCTCATTCGCTTTGAGGACGATGTGACAGAAGAAGAATTGCTTCAAGCAATCAACCGCCTCAACAACGACAAAGACATCGACGGATTTATTGTGCAATTGCCACTGCCACGCCACATCGACGAGCAAAAGGTGATTGAAGCAATCGATTACAAGAAAGACGTCGATGGTTTCCATCCCATTAATGTGGGCCGTATGTCGATTGGCTTGCCTTGCTTCCGCTCTGCCACTCCGCAGGGCATCCTCACCTTGCTCGAACGCTACGGCATCGAAACGAGCGGCAAACACTGCGTAGTGCTTGGCCGCAGCAACATCGTTGGCAAGCCTGTGGCTCAGATGCTTCTACAAAAAGACAACCCAGGCAACTGCACCGTGACTGTTTGCCACAGCGCTACAGAAGACCTGCCACGCCAATGCCGACGTGCCGATATCCTCATCGCCGCTATTGGTCAACCAGGATTCGTGAAAGCCGATATGGTGAAGAAGGGCGTTGTAGTGATTGATGTGGGCACCACTCGCCTACCATCCACCACCACAAAGAGCGGCTTCAAGCTCCATGGCGATGTCGACTTCAACGAAGTGGCACCTCTCTGCAGTTTCATCACTCCAGTTCCCGGAGGAGTCGGACCTATGACTATTTGCTCATTGATGAAAAACACCCTCCTTGCTGCCCAACACAAAATCTACGATTAAGCAAGCATTAATTATGCTATAATAAACATAGCATCCTTCTTTCTTGAGAAGGGTGCTATTTTTTTTACAATATACTAACATACCTGATGTCTGAATCGCAAAATATTACATTCCCGGATATTTCGCTATCATTTTTCTATCAAGGACTTACAACTTACAGTATTTGTACTTGTAACAATATTGCAACATTAACATTTTTTATAGAAGTTAAAAATTGCATATCTACGAGATTTGTATAAATTTGCAATGAAAGCGATAAGACCAATTATTTATTTCAACTTTTTTGAATTAATTGCAACTCACAACTTGATTGCTATTAATTTCACTCTACGAGATTACTAATATACAACTACTATATTATTTATTTTTAACCAAAATTTTATTAACCCCTTAAACAAAAATTATGGCAAAGTACATTCTCGCACTTGACCAAGGTACAACCAGTTCAAGAGCTATCGTATTTGACCACGATGGCAAAATTTGTTCAGTAGCTCAAAAGGAATTTACTCAAATTTTCCCTCAGCCAGGATGGGTAGAACACAATCCAAACGAAATTTGGAGTTCTCAAGCATCTGTAATCGCAGAGGCTATCACCCAAATCGGCATTAACGGCAAGGACATTGCTGGTATCGGTATCACTAACCAACGCGAAACCACCATCGTATGGAATGTGGAAACTGGCGAACCTATCTACAACGCTATCGTTTGGCAAGACCGCCGTACTGCAGAATTCTGCGACACACTCAAGGAAAAAGGCCTCGTAGACAAAGTACGCGAGAAAACCGGTTTGATTATCGACGCTTACTTCAGCGGCACAAAAATCAAATGGATTCTCGACAATGTGGCTGGCGCACGCGAACTCGCAGCACAAGGCAAGCTCCGTTTCGGTAATGTGGACACCTGGTTGGTATGGCAATTCACCAAGGGTGAAGTGCACGTGACCGACGTTACCAACGCTTCACGCACCATGCTTTTCAACATCAAGGACCTGAAGTGGGACGAAGAACTTCTCGAATTGCTCGACATCCCTGCAAACATGCTCCCTGAAGTGAAATCAAGTTCAGAAGTTTATGGCCACACCAAGACCACTATCTTCGCTCACGAAGTGCCCATCAGCGGTATTGCCGGCGACCAACAGGCTGCTCTCTTCGGCCAAATGTGTACCGAACCTGGTGCTATCAAGAACACTTACGGCACTGGTTGCTTCGTCATGCTCAACACCGGCGACAAGCCTGTAGTTTCAAAGAACAACCTTCTCACCACTATTGCGTGGAAGATTGGCGACACCGTGAACTACGCTCTTGAAGGTTCTATCTATGTGGGTGGCTCAGTTGTGCAATGGCTCCGCGATGGTCTCGGCATCATCACCAGCTCAAGCGAAGTGGAAGAATTGGCAGGTTCAGTTGCTAACAGCGGCGGCGTTTACTTCGTGCCTGCTCTCACCGGCCTTGCAGCTCCTTATTGGGATGCTTACGCACGCGGCACTATCGTGGGTATCACTCGCGGTACTACCAAGGCTCACATCGCTCGCGCAGCTCTCGACGGCATCGCTTTCCAAACTCTCGACATCGCTGAAGCCATGGCTAAGGACCTTGGTGCTCCTCTCACCGAACTCAAAGTCGACGGTGGCGCATCACGCAACAACCTGCTCATGCAATATCAAGCCGACTTGCTTGGCGTGAATGTGGTTCGTCCAAAGATTACTGAAACCACCGCTCTCGGAGCTGCTTACCTCGCTGGTTTGGCAGTAGGTTTCTGGAAAGACCTCGACGAAATCAAGCAACAATGGCAAGTGGAACGTAAGTTCGAACCTGCAGCCGACGAAGCTATCGCTGAAGCAAAGCAAGGTTGGGCCGACGCTATGGGTCGCACCCTTTCTAAAAAGTAACCAATATCACCATTAAGCCTTGTGGGTGCTCAAGCGCCCACAAAGGCTATTATAACTAATAAATTACAACATAACTAAAATACAACATTATGGAAAATTATATTCTTGAATTCTTTGGTACACTCGTACTCGTTCTTTTCGGTGACGGCGTTTGCTGCGCATGTTCTCTCAACAAGAGTAAAGCACAAGGTGCAGGTTGGGTAGTTATCGCCCTCGGTTGGGGTCTCGCTGTAATGATGGGTGCCCTCGTGGCTGGTCCTTCAGGTGGTCACCTCAACCCTGCAGTAACCATTGGTTTGGCAGTGGCTGGCAGCTTTGCCTGGGCTAACGTGGCTGGCTACATCGTGGCTCAAATGCTCGGTGGCTTCGTAGGCGCTGTTGTCGTTTACCTTTTCTACAAAGATCACTTCGACGCTACTGAAGACCAGGGCACAAAGCTTGGTGTATTCTGCACAGCTCCTGCTATCAAGAACACTCCTCTCAACTTCTTCGGTGAATTCGTGGCTACCTTCATGCTCATGTTCGCTATCTTCTGCCTCGGCAAGACTGTATGCTGGAATGGCCAAACCGGTCTTTTGGGCATCACTTGGGTAATCACCGCTATCGGTATGTCGCTTGGTGCAACCACTGGTTATGCAATGAACGCAGCTCGTGACCTCGCTCCACGTATCGCTCACGCAGTTCTTCCTATCAAGGGTAAAGGTGGCAGCGACTGGGGTTACAGCTGGATTCCTGTAGTGGCTCCTATCGCTGGTGCTATCTGCGCAGCTCTTCTCTTTGGTGCAATGGCATGCTGCTATGGTCAATAATTGATTATTCAACAACAAATAACCAACACAAAAATCATGAAGAAGATTTTATTATCACTCATTTGCGGCGCTATGGCATTGGGCGCAGCTGCACAAATCAAGGTTCACGAATCTGCGGGTCTTGAAACCACTCACCTTTGGCGCGGTCTTGAAGTATCAAAGGGATTGACTTTCAACAACGATTTCTCATTCTCTGACAAGAACGACCATTTCCGTCTCGGTTTCTGGGGTGGTATGCAAGTGAATGGCGACTACAAGGAATTTGACTACTATGTTCAATACAAGAATGGCGGTTTCAGCGCTTCGTTGTGGGATATCTACAACTTCAGCGATGGTATCTATGACAATAGCGACGCTTACAAAATTTTCAACTACAACTGCCACACCACCGGTCACTTCCTCGACCTCACTGTTGCATACAACTTTGGCGAAAAGTGCCCATTGAACCTTTCTTGGTCTACAGTTATCGCTGGTCGCGACCGCGGTATCGACAAGGACGGCAAAGAAGTGCAACGCTACTCCAACTTCGTTCAAGCATCTTACAAGGTGTATGAAGACGAACATTTCGTAGTCACTCCTTCTGTAGGTGCAGAATTCGCGTTCAAGAACACTCTTAACGCTGATGGCGAAGAAAAAGGTACATTCTACGGCGAAAAAGCTGGTGTGAACGATGTTCGCCTCAACGTGACCTACAAGCTGAAAATTGGCAAGCACGAAATGCCTGTCACTGCAACCGGCATGTGGAACCCAGAAGCAAACAAGGGTTACTTCGGTGTATCAGTAAACCTCTTCAGCCTCTAAAAATCGGAAGATAGAATAGATTAAACTTTTGAATGAATGGGCGTGTCAAAAAAAAGGCGACACGCCCATTTTTTGTGGCGTTGTAGAACAAAGAAGCAGTATAACGGAAGAATATCGTAAAAATTGTGTAGAAAAATTGTTTTTTTTATTTTTTCTTTATAATTTTGTATTTGATATGAAGAAGATACTTGCAATATTACTCATGATTGCCGCTTGTGGCATGTCTGGCGCGTGGGCAGCCCCCGAGCCAATACCTGCTGTGGCCGAAAGTGTTGCTAATGTTGCTTCTGTCAAAGGTGGAGTTGGTTCTATCTATTTCACCGCTGGCAACAATGATGCAGTGTTCAACATCTACGCCATCACCGGACAGCTTCTTAAATCGGTAAAGGTTACTGCCGACAACCATGTGTCAGTCGACATGCCTAAAGGCTTCTACATCGTGCGTTACAACAACCAATGGTCGCGCAAGGTGGTAGTGAAGTGACCCTCGGTTATGCTGACATAAAAAGCGCAATCAAGCTATCATAAGCCTGACCCCACATGATGGAAAGGTAGTGGTAGCCTTTTTTGTTTCTCAAATGGCATTTCCATTGAAATGCGATTGAAATCACTAATAAACCTTTAATAGCTAAACACGACCAATGATTTTATCCGAATTGTTTCCTTACGCAAATGCAGTGCTCTACTATGTAGTCACTTCACTTTACGTGCTCACCACAATCGGTTGCATCGTGGTCGTTGTGTCGGAGAACCGCAATCCCGTTCGCTCGCTCGCTTGGGTCACGGTGCTCATTCTGCTGCCCGTTATCGGCATTCTCATCTACCTATTCTTCGGCAGAAGCCTCAAGAGCGTGATTATGATATCACGCAACAATCGCATGAAACTCAGCGGGCAGGCCTCGCTCGACAATTCCGACCACACTACCCAGAACCTTTCAGAATCGAGCAAGCAAATCATCAATCTGGTCAATTCCATAGTCGAACCTCATTTCTTGCAGGGAAACAAGGTAGACATTTTCACTGAGGGTGAAGCGAAATTCAACCAACTGAAAGCCGACCTGCTCGCCGCAAAAGATTACATTGATTTCCAATACTATATTTTTTCTGCCGACACAATCGGCAAGGAAATTGCCGACATCCTCATCAAAAAAGCGCACGAAGGCGTGAAAGTGAGAGTAATCTACGACCATGTGGGCTCATGGAGCATCGCTTCGTCGTTCTTCAAACATCTGCGAAAAGAGGGTGTGGAAGCATACCCATTCTTGAAGGTGACCTTCCCCCAATTGGCAAACCGCCTCAACTGGCGCAACCACCGTAAAGTGGTGGTAATCGATGGTAAAGTGGGCTACATTGGCGGCATGAACATTGCCGACCGCTATGTAACTGGCGAAAAGGGATATCGCGCCTGGCGCGACACACACCTTCGTGTGGAGGGCAATGCCGTAAAGGGCTTGCAGGTGTCGTTCGCTATCGATTGGAATTTCATGAAACGCATGCTTCTTGAGCAGCCAAAGGTCGACTTCCCCACCTCATGCGCCGACAGTGTGGGTATGCAAATCGTGAGTAGCGGTCCAACACAGCCACTCAACGGCATGTCGATGGTGATGCTACGCGCCATTTCGCTGGCTCACAAATGCATCTATATCCAAACCCCATATTTCTTGCCAGAAGAAAGCATGATGTCGGCACTGCAAGCTGCTGCACTTTCGGGAGTGGATGTAAGAATTATGATACCACTCTATCCCGACAGCAAAATTCTGAAATATTCTTCGCTTTCCTATGTGAAAGAATGCCTTGCGTCGGACATAAAAGTGTATCTCTACACCGAACGAATGCTCCATGCCAAGTGCGTGATTATCGACGACGAGTTTGTGACCACAGGTTCAACCAACTTCGATTTCCGCAGTTTCGAACACAACTTTGAATGCAATGCACTCATCTACAGCAAAGCATTTTGCGAGAAAATGAAAACAATCTTCAATGCCGATGCAGAAAGTGGCTGCACAGAAATATCGCTTGAGGAATGGGTGAAGCGCCCAATTCGTCAACGAGCACTCGAATCAATGGCCCGGCTGCTTGGCCCTATTCTTTAGGAGCACTGCATACATAATGAACTATCTACAAGTATGATAACATTCCCTAATGCAAAAATCAACCTCGGCTTGAACATCGTGAACCGCCGCCCTGATGGCTACCACGATATCGAGACCGTGTTCTACCCTATTCAGCTCACCGATTCACTGGAAATCGTGCCCGCAAGAGGCACAGAATCCACTCTCACCTGCCACGGGCGTGCAGTAGACTGCCCCACTGAAAAAAACCTCGTGATGAAGGCTTTCAGAATGATGGAGAAAGAATTCAGTCTGCCCCCTGTGGAAATGCATTTGTTGAAGCACATCCCCGACAGTGCGGGATTAGGTGGCGGCTCAAGCGACGCTTCATTCTGTATGAAGATGCTCAACGACATGTTTGAGCTTCATCTTTCCGACCAGAAATTAGCAGAAATGGCAGCAAAAATCGGTGCAGACTGTCCGTTTTTCATCTACAACAAGCCAATGATGGCCACTGGAATTGGCGACATTTTCAGTCCTGTGGAGGTAGACCTCAAAGGATGGCACATGCTGCTGGTGAAACCCGATGTATCAGTTCCCACAAAGGCTGCCTATGCACAAGTCACGCCCGCCCCATCGGTAAAAACCATCCCTGAAATTCTTGCAACCGACATGCAGCAATGGCAAGCTGATCTGGTCAACGATTTTGAGAAAAGCGTATTTGCACAATATCCATCACTGGCCACTATCAAGCAAACGATTATCGATTCCGGAGCCACATATTCCGCCATGTCGGGGTCGGGGTCATCGATTTTCGGACTTTTCCGCAGTGCCGAATTGGCAGAAGCCGCAGCCGAGAAGCTGAAGGAACATAGTCATTATGTCATACCCATGTAATTCATAGAACAAAGAAAGATGCCAATGAGAGTTGGCATTCTTTTTGCATATCAATGTTAAATACAAACAACAAATGAAATTCAAATTCAGACGAAATATGAGCAAGAAAGAACAAGAGCAGGCTAAAGAAGAAGAATTGCAAAACGAAGTGCAAGAAGAAACTCAAGCTGAAGCACAACAAGATGCAAAAACAGATGAGCCCGCTAAAGAAGAAACTCCTGAGGACAAAATAGCAGCCCTTCAAGCCGAACTTGAAAAGTCGCAAAAAGAATATCTTTTCTTGATGGCTGAGTTTGACAACTATCGCAAACGCACACTCAAAGAGAAAGCCGACCTCATCAAGAATGGCGGAGAAAAGGCTATGCTTGAACTCCTTCCGGTGGTCGACGACTTTGAACGCGCAATGGGTGCGCTCGAACAAAGTGCCGATGTGGAAAGCCTCAAAGACGGAGTAAACCTCATCTACAACAAATTCGTGAAATACCTCGAATCACAGCAAGTGAAGCCTATGGAGTCTACCGGCATGGAATTTGATGCCGACATCTACGAAGCCGTGACTACTTTCCCTGCTCCAGAAGAGAGCATGAAAGGAAAGGTAATTGACACCGTTCAGAAAGGTTACACTATCAACGAAAAAGTACTTCGCCACGCAAAGGTGGTTGTGGGTCAATAATCATAACTTTCAGCAAAAATGGCAGAAAAAAGAGACTATTATGAAGTGCTTGGCGTTCAGAAGAACGCTACCGACGACGAATTGAAGAAGGCCTACCGCAAGTTGGCCATCAAATATCACCCCGACCGTCAGCAAGGCAAGAGCGACGAGGAAAAGAAAGCTGCTGAAGAAAAATTCAAGGAAGCTGCTGAAGCCTACGATGTGCTCTCAAACAAAGACAAGCGAGCTCGCTACGACCAATTCGGATTCGCTGGCGAACAAGGCGGCTTCGGAGGCTTTGGCGGTGGCGGCATGAGCATGGACGACATCTTCTCACAATTCGGTGACATTTTCAGCGGATTCGGCTTTGGCGGATTCGGTGGAGGTGGAAGCCGTGGAGGTCGGCGCGTGCAGCGTGGCACCGACCTTCGCGTTCGTGTTCGCCTATCATTAAAAGATGTGGCACACGGCGTGGAGAAGAAACTTAAAATACCACGCATGGTATCGTGCGATGCTTGTAATGGAACAGGCGCTAAGAATGGCACAGAAATGGAAACGTGCCCAACTTGCCACGGCAGCGGTGTGGAAACCCGCATGCAGCGCACCATTCTCGGCACAATGCAAACCCAAAGCGAATGTCACACATGTGGCGGAAAGGGTAAAATCATCAAGGAACGTTGTCCTGAATGTGGCGGACAAGGCCTGATAAAGAAAGACGATGTGATTACCATCAATATTCCAGCCGGTGTAGGCGAAGGCATGACCCTGAAGATGAGCGGCAAGGGCAACGACGCCCCTGGCGGTGGTATTCCCGGCGACTTACTCATCGTTATCGAGGAAGAGCACGACGAACAACTCCACCGCGACGGCAACGACCTCGTGTACAACCTCATGCTCGACATCCCAACAGCAGTGTTTGGTGGAAAGGTGGAAGTGCCAACAGTCGACGGCCGCGTGCGCGTCACTATCGAGCCCGGCACACAACCTGGCAAGATTCTCCGCCTTCGCGGCAAAGGCTTGCCATCACCCGACAGTTATGGCACTGGCGACTTGCTCGTGAATGTCACCGTTTACATTCCAGAAGAACTCAGCGCCGACGAGCGCAAGGCATTTGAAGCACTGAAGAACTCATCCAACTTGAAGCCTTCAGAATCGACAAAGAATCGCATTTTCGACCGATTCCGTCGCTTTTTTGAGAATTAATAGTTCAGATTAATCCATACATAATTGCGATATTTTCACTAATTTTGCAGTGAAGATATCGCAATTTTCATATCCAACAATTTATGCGTCGCAACCACAACAATCAAAATCGCAATACAGGTGGCAACGTGCCACATGTAGATGCCAAATACACCCAGTTCCTGTCACGAGAAGAAATGCCTCTGCTCGACTTTGTGATGAAGAAACTCAATGGTATCAGCCGAAGCAAGGCAAAGGCCATATTGGCTGGTGGTGGAGTGTTGGTTGACAAGAAAACGCAAACACGCCACGATTTCATCGTGCAACCCGATTCGCTTGTGGAGATCAGCAAGCACCCAGGAGGCACTCGCACACGATTCGATTTCAGCAAGTATTTTACCGTAGTATATGAAGACCCAGATGTGATTGTGGTCGACAAGGCCGACGAAGTGCTATCGATGGGTGTGGGCCACAACAGCCTCAACATGAAAGATTTGCTCGACCGCTATTTTGTGGAAACTCACCAGCGATGCCATGCTCATGTGGTGCACAGGCTCGACACTCGCACATCGGGCCTGATGGTGTATGCCAAAAGCATTGAAGCACAACAGCTGATGACTGCCGACTGGCACAAGACGGTTATCGACCGCCGCTATGTGGCTGTGGTGGAAGGACATATGGAAAAGGAAGAAGGCCATGTGGAGAGTTGGCTGAAAGATACGCCAAGTATGAAAATCGTCAGTAGCCGCACCAACAACGGTGGAAAATGGGCAAGTACCGACTGGCGCCTTATCAAGCAAAACGACCATTTCGCACTGCTGGAGCTCCATTTGCACACGGGTCGCAAAAATCAAATTCGCGTGCACATGCAGGTGCTTCATCATCCTATCGTGGGCGATTACAAATATGGCAGTCATGTGGATGGTGCACGCCGACTTTGTCTACACGCTTTCCGTCTGGCATTCTACCAGCCCAAAACAGGCGAAGCGCTCCATTTCGAAACCCCATTTCCCGACTATTTCCTCTCTTTTTTCCACGAAAGAAGAAGGCAGAAGAAATAGCCCTTCTACCCCAATAAACACATTATGCCCAACACTTTTGACACCATCTTCTAACATTTTGAAATATTTAACACTTAAATCGTGATAAACAATTGCACAATCCACTGAAAACCTGTAGTTTTGCATGATTTAGCATTTATTGCAACCCCTCCGCAGGTATTATAGGTTACATATATTGCTACTTTAAAAAAGATTCTGTCTAAAAATTTCTGTAATAAACTTAACATCTTGAAAGAGGTTTACCATACACTAATAGCAATCGTCACGCTGCTTTTCACTACTTTGTGCACCAATGCTTCAAACAAAAACGACAACTATGTGCTTTTGCCCGACAGCAGCAACTTTGTTACGGCAAGCCTTGTCGTTGTTTCACCAGGCGACAACGTATACTCCGCCCTCGGACATTGCGCCATTCGACTTGAGTGCCCCATCCACAAACTCGACTACTGTTTCTCTTTCGGCACAAACACTGCTACCGACGAAGATTTCCTGCAATTCTTCGCTGGCAAACTTGAAGCTGGCTTTCTCGCACTTCCCACCGAAGGATTCCTGAAGGAATACGAGATGGAAGGACGCGAAGTGAAGCAAGTGGAGCTCAACCTCTCCCTTCACGAGCAACAACGCCTTTGGCAAATGCTTGACGAAGACATGGTGGGAGGAAGTTTCCGAACATTTAATTATTTGCAAAACAACTGTTCGTCGCTTGCCCTCAAAGCCATAGAATGGAGTTTGATAGGCGAAGAACTAACCGTGAACAAGTGGCCAAAACAGATGGAAATGATTAATGGCGACGGTGTAAGGTACCTTTCACGCCTACGTCCATGGCTCAGTTTCGTGAACATGACCCTGCTTGGTTCAGAATCAGACACCTACTGGGAACAAGAGCATCGTATTTCACCAGAACTCATCATTGAGGCACTTAACCATGCCACCATCTCCCCCATCGATTCGGTGGCGCCGCGCCCAGTGTTCAAGAGCATGCCTGTGACATTGCTCCAAAAGCGTAGCGAAATTCACACAACTCCCTTCACCCCAACTGTAGTGTTTGGCATCCTACTTGCCATTGTGATACTCATCACGGTGCTGGAGTGGAGCCTCCACATGCACAAAGTTGCAAAAATTCTTGATGTAATATTGCTCGCAGCACAAACCATTGCAGGCATTGCGCTCATCTACATGAGCACCGTGGCATGCTTGTTCGGCTTGCACTGGAACTGGTATCTCATCGTTTTCAACCCGCTACCAGCCATACTATGGTTTATCTTAAGAAAAAAATCCTGGTACCCAAAATTATATCTGGCATATAGCATTATTTTGCTCGCATTCATATCCTTTTGGCCATTGACTACACAAATCGATTTGGAACACCAACTCATCACCATGGCACTACTCACCAGATGCGCCAGCAAATATTTCTTCCTGAAAAAATAGCTACGGCACTGTCGCCACCAGAAAATTCGAAGTACCATCACACGAGAGTTATCCTCAGTTTTTCATAAATTTCCCGCACGGCGCAGAGAAAGCGCCGTGCGGATTTTTTCTTCGGCTGCCATATAAAAAATAATATTGATATAAATGTGAAAGATTCCATCCTTTTTCGTAAATTTGTAGAAATTATACATTGAAATTTATGAAAAATAAAAATATCTTCGCCACAGTTGCTGCAATTGCAACAATCTTCGGTGCGTGTTTTACTGCTAATGCAGAAGTTCTTCCACAACCGAAAACCACTGGTGGTATGCCACTGATGAAAGCGATGAAGGAGCGCTGCTCGCAACGTGACATCAACCCCGCATCAGTGGTCACCAAGCAGGAATTGAGCGATATGCTCTGGGCGGCTTGGGGCGTGACACACGATGGCAAACGCACCATCGCCACTGCCATGAACCGCCAGGAACTTGAAATTTATGTGGTAACTGCTACCGAAATCAGCCTTTACGATGCAGAAGCAAACACTTTAACAACTATTGCCGAAGGCGATTTCCGCGAGCAGGTGGCTTTGCAAGACTTTGCCGTCACAGCCCCTGTCAATATTGTGTTTGTGGGCGATAATACCAAGCAGAAAGGCATTGAGCATCAATGCTATGCTGCAGGCGCCGCTTCACAGAATGTGTATCTCTATTGTGCACAAGCAGGGCTAAAAACTGTGCTCCGCTATGGTTGCGATCGCGACGCGATGAAGAAAACCATGAAACTCGACGAGAACAAAAACATTCTTTACGTTCAGACTGTGGGCCGTTGAGAATCCCCCTGAAAATCATTATATAATTTATGCGAACTCTACTTTGGTCGTTGTTAGTTGTGGTTTCTGTGCTAGTGGTTTCATCGGCAGTCTATACCTGTGGCTATCATCAGGAAGAAACGGAGTATGTACTCACCGACGACATTATCGTGGCATCTAATGTGAAAGCTTCGGAGCACTCAAGCGACGACGGCAGCGAGCACACCATTCCCACCCACATCAAACCCGGCCGACTCACCGAAATTTTCAACGACAGCAATGCGCTTCAACTCGAAGCAGCGCGTGCCAACGGCATTGAGCCCATCACCGCCGACATCAAGTCGGCCTTCAAGCTCAAGCGACCCATCGTGGAATTGAGTTCTTGCGATGTGTATTACATCGACTCAATGAAATATGCGCTCCCCTTCCTCGTGCCTAAGGCAGCAGTCCTGCTTCATGACATTGGCCAGGCGTTTCAGGACACCATCAAGGCACGCGGAGGTAAAGGCTACAGAATCAGGGTAAATAGCTTGCTCCGAACCGAATACACCGTGGCGAAGTTGAGAAAGCGCAACAGTGCCGCCACCGAACATTCTTGCCACCTCTATGGCACAACTTTCGACATCAGTTGGACAAAGTTCGACTGCCTGGACGACAGCTACAGAGTCAATTTGGAAAGCCTGAAAAACATTCTGGCCGAAATCATCTACGATTTCAAAGATTCTGGAAAATGCTATGCTATCTTTGAGCGTAAGCAAGGATGCTTCCACATCACAGTAAGGTAAAGAACTCTACACTCAATATATAATATATATATCTACACAAATTCAATCGTCTATGACTGAACAAACAGCAATCGCCAACTATCTAAAGTATAGTGGCAACAAAAGTGTTGACATCAAAGTGGCGCTTGTCGACTGCGACGGCGTGCTCTACGACTCAATGAAGAATCACACTCGCGCATGGGTGAAGCTCATGAAAAAGAACAATGTGAAATGCTCACGCGACGAGTTCTATCAATACGAAGGCATGACTGGTGCCAATATCATCAAGATGATGTTCCGTCGCGGCACAGGAAAAAACATTACCGACGATGAAGCATGGGAATACTACAAAGTGAAAGCTCGTTACTTCAATGAACTTGGCGAACCCGACATGATGGAAGGCGCCACAGCCGTGCTTGAAGCCACTAAAGCTGCTGGATTGAAAAATGTGCTGGTCACAGGTTCAAACCAGCCCTCTGTGCTCGACCGCATCGACCACGACTATGCTGGGCTATTTGAAGCCGAACGTGTCACCGGTGCCGACACTCGAAATGGCAAACCCAATCCCGAACCATATTTGCGTGCTCAACAAAAAGTGGCAGCCAAACCAAGCGAATGTATCGTCATCGAAAATGCACCTCTTGGCGTTCAGGCTGGCCACGCCTGCGGTTCGTTCACCATTGGTGTTACCACCGGTCCCATCCCTGAAAAGGATTTATACAAAGCCGGAGCCGATATCGTTTATCCAAATATGACAGCGCTTGCAGAGGCTCTTCCTTCACTTTTGGAAGCACTACGTGCCACTCAAGTATAATCAAAAAAAGAAAAATCAGCAATGTCGCAAAACCTTGTATTCACCAACGAAGTAGCCACAGCACTCGACCACATCCTCGATTCAAAATCATACAATCGTCTGGCAGTAATAGTTGACGAGAACACCGGGCGACTGGTGCTCCCCGAAGTTAAAAGCAGGCATTTAGGCAACGCTCACGTCATCACTATTGGCGCTGGCGATGCTTGCAAAACGCTCGACACACTCACCCATGTATGGGAAGGTCTGGAGCAATGTGGTGCAACCCGCAAATCAGTGGTCGTAAACCTTGGAGGCGGCGTGGTGACCGATTTAGGCGGTTTCGCTGCTGCCACATTTAAAAGGGGGATTGATTTCATCAACATCCCCACCACCCTTCTCAGTGCAGTAGATGCAGCTGTTGGCGGTAAGACAGGTATTAATTTCAAAGGCCTGAAAAATGAAATTGGTTGCTTCAAGGAAGCGTCGGATGTGATTATCTCCACCTGTTTCCTGAAAACCTTGTCGGTGGAGGAACTGAAATCGGGCTACGCCGAAATGCTGAAACACGGCATGCTCAGCAATCACGACGAGTTCAAGAAACTCCTCAACTACGATTTCAAGAATGCCGATGCTGAACAGCTCCTGGAATTACTGAAAACTTCGGTACTGGTGAAAGAAGGTATCGTGCGAGAAGACCCACACGAAAAAGGTATTCGTAGAGCACTCAACTTGGGTCACACGGTGGGACATGCCTTTGAAAGCAAGGCACTACATGGTGGTAAACCTATCGCTCATGGGTATGCTGTGGCATGGGGACTTGTGGCAGAAATGGTGCTGTCGCACAACATCTTGAAATTCCCTTCAGAAGATTTGCATCACCTTGCCAATTTCGTGTGCGAAAACTATGGTGCATATCACATCACTTGTGACGACTACGACGAACTATTGCAGCTGATGCACCACGACAAGAAAAGCCAAAGTGGAGAAATCAACTGTACACTACTCGCAGCCTGTGGCGATGTGCGCCCTGGCCATGTGATTTCCGACGATGATATGCGCATAGCCCTCGACATCTACCGCGACCTCATGCACATATAACATCTCCCCAAATACGAACTCTGCTAACACAATAATAACGAAATCAACGAGAACACCTATTCATTCGTTGATTTCGTTATTTTCATTTAAATTCAGCTATTCCTTTTTTAAGAAGCAGCGCTTACTCCACCACCATATAGCCTCCGTTAGGAATTAAGGCTTCAACGAGAGAGGCAAGCCTGTAGTTTCCTACATGATTGCCAAAACAGTCGTAGGTGGTGCATTTACGTGTATTCAACGACAACTTCACAAGCACTTTTCCGCGCCCCGTTGCATTAAGAATTATCGCTTTGCCTGCACATTCAGAAATGTCAGCCATAGCGCAATCACTATACACACCTACAATTCTTTCATCGGCCGCCACAGCCTCCACCACAGGATACCCCAGTTCTGGATGATGTGGTATGAATTTTGAGTGAAGCAGCGTTTGGCGATGCATTTTAGAAAAGTCGATATAATTACGGATAATTTTCTTGTGGTTCTCCGACACATCACGAAGCATAGCAGAATACTGCACCACGCCAAAGAGAGAGTTAATAATGGAGCATGCCACATTCTCATCGGTTTCATTCACATTCCATTCCAGCATATCGGAATGCACAGCTGTCTGTCCCGAAGTAAGGCGCAGTTTTGCTATGCGAATGCGGTTGTCTTGCGGATTCGCTGGGCAGTCGGCTGCACGCATCATGTTGCCATACTGCCGAATAGCTGGGCCTATATACGACTGGCGGAATTCCACCAGCACATCAGGATTAATATCGGAAAGAGCCTTGTATACATCTTGCATCAGCACATCCACCGCCTCCGGAAGCGACTTAATGTCGCGTCCCGCATAGTTATCGGCTATTGCAGGATCCTTACCATGGAAACGGAATGAGTCGATAAAATCAAGTTTAAAGCCATCAAGCCCCCACTCTTGCATCGCCTTGGTATATTTGTCAATTAGGAACCAACGCACCTCTGGAAATCGGGGATCGAGAGCCGCCGCATGCAATTTTTTATCAAGATAGAGATATTTGCCTGCAAAGCGTTCATAATTCTTACTTTTTTCACCCATCCAGGGAACAGAATACCATAGCATATACTTCATACCCATGTCATGAACCTTCTTTACATGACCAGCAAAATCGGGGAAACGAGTTTTCGACACTTCCCAGTCGCCACAGTAGGCATAGCCACGGTTATTGTCGTCGGTCTGCCATCCATCATCCACAATAATGGTTCTCATGCCCAATTCGCGAGCTTGCTTGCATTCAGCCTCTATGGCAGTGTCGCTCACATTCTGGTGAAAGTTGTACCATGAAGAATAGAAAGCACCCCAAGCGTCGACAGGAGGAGTGATGCAACGCAAATCGCGTGCCATCCAATCGGCAGCCTCACTTACGGCATTTGCCCAGAAGCATCTACGCCTATCAAGCATAATTGTCACACGATAGTGGTTAATCGCGGCCTCTGGTTGCTCAAAAAAGTGGATTTTACACACCACATTGGCTCCCTCTTCGCGCAATCCGATTTCTGTTTTCACCTGTCGCTTCACTTCATCACAAGCAATCGTGAGCCTATTTTCATCATTATTGTTAAGAAGAGCGTAAAGCGGCATATTGCTTGCCAGCGACGAAACGTATGCCCCCACCCAATCGGGAGAAAGATGGGTGTTGTCGCTCCCAGAAGTCCATAGGTGATAGATATCTATCTGTGGCACACTAAACGAAAGCAGTGTGCGGGGAGGCACTTGCACTGAAGGTGAAGAAAAGTCGAGCGTCAGGAAATCACGCTCTCCTTCCGTTTTGAGAGTAGTAGCCACATTCCAGCCAGTAGAGCCGTCGTAGTCCAATTTCACGTCACCCACAGTGCGCACTTCCACAGTGTGCGCCACTCCCTTGAAGCACATCAAAAGAAAAACTATAAAAACCGTATATTTCATTCTTGCTTTTTGTTCACATTAATAATGTATGGTAAAACTACCTACAAAGATACAAAAACAATCCAATGCTATGACAGAAGGCAAAATAAAAAATCAAGAAAAAAAATGAAACAATAATTGTGGCAAATTCATATTTTATCGCTATCTTTGTACCCAAATAGGGATTTGTCGAAAATGGTTTGTTCTACACAAGCAATCGACTGATTTAGAATATTTATTTTAATATAATACACTAAACTAAAAATGGTAAGTTTTAAAGAATTAGGTCTTGTAAACACCACAGAAATGTTTGCAAAGGCTATCAAGGGCGGTTATGCAATCCCAGCCTTCAACTTCAACAACATGGAACAGCTTCAAGCCATCATCAAGGCTGCAGCTACCACCAAGTCACCAGTAATCCTTCAAGTTTCTAAGGGTGCTCGTAACTATGCAAACCAAACTCTCCTCCGCTACATGGCACAAGGTGCAGTTGAATATGCAAAGGAACTTGGTTGGGAAAACCCACAAATCTGTCTCCACCTCGACCACGGCGACAGCTTCGAAGTTTGCAAGAGCTGTGTTGACTTCGGTTTCTCTTCTGTAATGATCGACGGTTCACACCTCCCATACGAAGAAAACGTGGCATTAACCAAGAAAGTTGTTGAATACGCTCACGCTCACGGTGTGACTGTAGAAGGCGAACTCGGTGTGCTCGCAGGTGTTGAAGACGAAGTTTCAAGCGAAGTTTCTCACTACACCAAGCCAGAAGAAGTTATCGACTTCACTCAAAAGACTGGTTGCGACTCACTCGCTATCTCTATCGGTACAAGCCACGGTGCTTACAAGTTCACTCCAGAACAATGCACAGTAGATCCAGAAACTGGTCGCCTCGTACCTCCACCATTGGCATTCGACATCCTCGATGCAATCATGGAAAAACTTCCTGGATTCCCAATCGTACTCCACGGTTCTTCTTCAGTTCCACAAGAATACGTTGACATCATCAACGCTAACGGTGGTGCACTTCCTAACGCAGTTGGTATTCCTGAAGAACAACTTCGCAAGGCTGCTGCAAGCGCAGTTTGCAAAATCAACATCGACAGCGACTCTCGTTTGGCATTCACTGCTGCAGTTCGCAAGGTGTTCAACGAAAAGCCAGCAGAATTCGACCCACGCAAGTACTGCGGTCCAGCTCGCGACTTGATGGTAGAGCTCTACACTCACAAGATTAAAGAAGTGCTCGGCAGCGACGGCAAGGCTGAATAATTCCGCTATTAGCATTACCAAATGAATATGAGGCATTCGCATCGCGCGGATGCCTCTTTTGTTCTCGTCAAAGTCCTCAAAGCCATCCTTTCAGAAAAAAGATTTGCAAGGAAAAGAAAAATATCGTAACTTTGCATCGCTTTTGACAAAATGTCAATCAGCATTGTTCGGGATATAGCTCAGTCCGGTTAGAGTATACGTCTGGGGGGCGTGGGGTCGCTGGTTCGAATCCAGTTATCCCGACGATTCACAAGGAGGGTGATAATCAATTGATTATCACCCTCCTTCCTTTATACATGGCGAAATAACGCACAATCAAATGTAAAAGACAGGAGCTGTTGCAAAAAATAACTTTGATTTGTATTATCGCAGAAAAAATCATAATTTTGCAATAATTTGCAACAACATACGTCATTAACAGCTATAACAGCCCAACAATTTGAAAGTCAGTAGTCACTCTATACGTCATCACAAAATTCCCTCATGGAATTTGAAACAAGTAGCTCTCCTATTTGTTTTTCTATTGGCAACAGCCAACATCTTCTGTTGTTCGGCTGCAGATATTGAATCGCTCTATGAAAAATACACTTCGTCAAGCGGAAGCAAGCAGGAGCAGATTGGCAAGCAACTGCAAAAGTTGCTCATAGAGGAAGAGTATCTGGGAAAGGAGATTTTCGAGGACAAGCAATATAAAGGGCAAGAGAAAGCAGCCTTGCTTTCGGGAATGGGCAGCTATTTCTTCTATAGCGACCAGTACGCCAAAGCTGAGGACGTGAGTTTAAAAGCCATAGCATTATTAAATAATGTGGAAAATGACCTTAAAAGCGACACCTATAGCACACTCGGATGCTCCGCACAGCGAATGGGAAACCTCGTTAAAGCGCTTGAATATAGCCAAAAAGGGCTTGCCATCGACACGAAAATCAAAGATCAAGACCGCATGAGTAGCGATTTGAACACCATCACAGCCATCTATCTGGCTATGGAAGATGCCAAATCTGCTGAAAATTACATTCTCAAGGCTATTGAACTCCAACGCAACACCGACTCGTCGCCGTCCAACCATCGCCTTGGTATTGAATTGGGTATGGCTTCGGAAGTGTATCTCAAACTGAAAGATTTCAAACAAGCACTCAAATATGCACGAGAAGCCTACGACTTTGACTCAAAAAACGGCGACAAAGTGGTAGCTGCCGTGCGACAATGCCAAATGGCAGGTGCTCTTTTTGAATTAAAAAACTACGACGAAGCTGAAAAAAACCTTCGCGAAGCACTGCCACTGCTCAAAGATGGAAACAAAACCAATTCTCTGGCCATCTGCTATGCTCAACTGGCCGACATCATGCAAATAAAGAAAAACGATAGCGAGGCCGAAGGTTTCTATCGACAAGGGCTTGAAATCTGCAAAACTATCGGAAACCGCTACCTTGAGCGACGTTGCGAAAAGGGGCTTGCCACCGTGCTTCGCTCAAAAAATCCAGCGGAAGCGCTAAAGCACCTTGAACGATACACTGTGTTGGCCGACAGCATTTTCAATGTAGAATCGGCACGACAATCCAACATTTTCAACGCTAAATACAAGAATGAAGAGTTGGAAAAGCAAAACGCAGAAATAGAAGCCACCAACCGCACCTTCCGTATCATCCTTGTTGCATCAATCATAGGTTTGCTCTTACTGATTGCGGTGGCAGTAGCACTGTATGTGGCATTCAAGCACAAAAGTCGTGCGCACGAAATTGCAAAACAACTTGAGCAGGTACGCACATCTTTTTTCACAAACATCACCCACGAATTCCGCACCCCACTCACTGTGATTCTCGGAGCAAGTGAGCGACTTAAGAAAGGAAATCTTGCAGCCGATGAGAAACCCGAGAAGCTCTACAGCATGATTTCACGTCAGGGCCAAGGCCTTTTGCGACTGATCAACCAACTTCTCGATATCTCGAAAGTGAACTCCGAAATCGGAAATCCCGACTGGCGCCATGGCGATGTAGTGCCCTACATCAGTATGATTGTCCGCACCTACGAAGATGCGGCCTACGAAAAAGGCATCAATCTCCACTTTGCCACCAAAGAAAAAGAAATACAGATGGATTTCGTGCCTGGCTACCTACAAAAGGTGCTCAGCAATCTCATCAGCAATGCCATAAAATTCACAGCCGACGACGGATTTGTGGCAATAGCAGTAGAAACCCAGAACCAAGACATTTGCATTCGCGTGGCCGACAATGGCCGTGGCATACCAAAAGACGAATTGTCGCTGATTTTCGAAGCATTCCACCAGGCATCAAATGCTCACGACAAAGTGGGCACTGGCGTGGGGCTTGCGCTTGTTAAGCAAATCGTAAGCAGCATGAGAGGAGAAATCAGCATCAGTAGCACCGAGGGTAAAGGTTCGGTGTTCACTGTGCTCATTCCACTGGACCAAGAACTGAAAACACCGGCCAAAACAATAGCAGCAAGCGAAATGGAAATAGCTTCTGAAGTGGAACTCAACGATGATGACACCTCCGAGAGAAACGAGAACATAGTACATTCCAACTTGTTGCCAAGCGTGCTCGTAGTGGAAGATGACAAGGACATTTCATACTACATCGGCTCGCAACTCCAAAATAAATACAATGTGTACTACGCCACCAATGGAGAGGAAGGCTTCAACATTGCCAACGAAATTATGCCAAGCCTCATAATCACCGACGTAATGATGCCAGTGTGCGACGGTTTTGAATTCTGCCAAAAAATCCACGCCAGTGATGCTCTGAATCACATCCCTGTGATTATTCTCACCGCAAAATCCGACGACCGCGACAGAATCAAGGCACTCCAAGTGGGCGTAGACAATTTCATGAACAAGCCTTTCAACAGCGAAGAACTCGAACTTCGCGTGCAGCACCTGATTGAGCAGCGAGAATCATTGCGTGCCAAATTCAGCCAAGCACTTGCAGAAGGCAAGGAAAAGGAAGTGGAGATGTCGGAATCGGAACGCAACTTCCTCGAAAAACTCGACAAGCTCATCAACGAACAAATGCAACAAGGCGAAATCGACATCGACAACATTGCATCTTCATTCTGTATGAGCCGCAAACAACTTCGAAGCAAAGTATCGTCGATTACTGGCGAAACTCCGTCAAGCTACATACAGCACCTACGCCTAAACAAAGCATGCGATCTACTCAACAGGACCGACTATCAAATAGGCGAAATAGCTATGCAATGCGGCTTCGACGACAGCGCATATTTCTCAAGAATCTTCAAGCAAGTTTACGGCAAAACACCATCACAATTTAGAAAAAAAGAGGCATAAATAGCCAAGGAAGAATACTCAAAAAGATGCGGACACAAAAAATCCGCATCTTTTTTATTGAGAAAAACGTTAAAAAGCATACAATATTAATACACAATAGATTACAAAATATTTGAAATTATAAATGAAATTTTTATTTCAATAAAAAGTCACAAAAATCCAAAAAAAGGTAACGAAAATCCTAACTAAAAGGGGGTAAAAGTAGCGAAATTTGCAACATAAAATTTTTAGGATATTTTTTATCCATACAATAGAAGCCCCCACTTTGTGGAACTTTTGAATTTATGAAGATGAATAGAACAAACGACAAGGCAATGGCGGGAGCAAACCAATCGACAGCTCCCGCCAACTTCAACGAAGTAAGTAAGCGTATTGAATCTCTTCTCGACCTCAACACAAGTACAATTGTAATTAGAGATGAAAAACGCATAAACTTACTAAAGAAAAGGAATAATTAATTATCATAACCTTGATAAAAAAAGCTGCATTTTTGCAAATAGTAGATTACAAGTTCTAACCCACACATATCATTTATATATAAATAGTGGACGAAACCATCATCTATTTGTTACAATCATACACTTTAAGCCTGATTTTTCGAAGAAAAACAGACAAGTCTATAATCTGGACAAATGCATGAAGTAAAAAAAATGCAAAAAATGAGAAAAAAAACATCAGAATATTGTTTTATTAGAAAAATTATTTATATCTTTGTACGTAGTTAGTGAGTGGGATATGTATATATCCACCTCAAAAATGCGAATAAGCATTTAACAATTAGATAATTAGAGAACTAAATTTATAAATTTTCAAACAACTAAATCAATTGATTATGAAAGTAAAATCTTTACTCGTTGCTGCTCTCGCAGCTATCAGCATGTCAGCTATCGCTGGTGGTACTGCTGAAACTGACAAAGTTTACATCAACAACTGTGAAGCTAAGGTTGGTGAACAAATCGAACTTCCTATTATTTTCGAAACTCAAACTGGTTACGGTTCAATGCAATTCGACGTTGTTCTCCCAGAAGGTCTTACTGCAGTTAAGGTAAGCAAGAAGTTCATCCGCCTTCTCGACAACGAACGCTGGTGCGACCACACTATCTCTCAATCAACTCCAGCTGCTAACACTTACCGTGCAGTAATCGTTGATATGGCTAACCAACCTCTCGATCCAGGTAACGACGCTTGCGCTACAATCGCTGTTACTGTTGACAAGGAAGGTGAACTCAAGGGTAAAATCGTTAAGACTCACTGGTCAACTGGTGTAGCTTCTGAAGGTGGTAAGAACGACGGTGACGGTCCTGACACTGAATTCGTTGTTAAGGCTACTTCTACTGGTGTTAGCGACATCAACGCTGCTGGTGCAGTTAAGACTTACAAGGTTATCGAAAACGGTCAAATCTACATCGTTGCTGGTGACAAGAAGTACAACGTAATGGGTGCTGAAGTAAAATAATTCTTCCAAATCCATAAAAAATAAAGAGGTTGCTTTTTAGCAGCCTCTTTTTTTTGCACCCCTACCACCCAGGAATAATATAATTTTGGCACAGTGAAAAAAAGATGGGGATAGTGCGAATTTGTGTCCACGATATCTGAACAATCTGTGAACCATACAAAACGGGCGCGAAAAACAGGAATAACAACTCTTTTTCAAAAAGCTGCTTCAAAATGCTTCACACACAATATTGTAGGGACGCTCGGCTCGAGCGTCCGACATCTAACAAATTGACAACCAACCATATGTAAAGCGAACACTTGAGCCGAGCGTTCCAACAAAACATCTTCATATATCAACACATTCCCATAATTTTTTGTAGCCGTAGGCTCTTTTTGTTGCAGAGCACTTTTTGTCACAGCCGTTTCCT
>JAUNNJ010000125.1 GCA_030531495.1 Bacteroidales bacterium | reverse complement strand
AATTAATGCTAACAAACGGCATTACCAAAAATTTAAAGAAAAATCACATCTCATTAACTTTTTTACGCATCATCGTTCGCCAAGAATACGTAAAAATTCATCTTCAAAGTTAGGAGTCAGCACGCCTGTACCGATAGCGGCTTTCACTTCGTCCACCGTCCAGAATCGGCCTTCGTCCACTTCCGATGGGTCGAAGTCGAACGATTCGCGGTCGGTCACGGTGTAGTAGGTGTGCACCATTTCACGCTCCACGTCGCTGTCGAACACATAACTGAACAAATGTTTCGGCTCATAGCCGGTGAAGCCAAGCTCTTCACGAGTTTCACGCTCAAGCGCCTCTTCCACCGTTTCGCCATAGTCCATGTGTCCACCCACAGCAGTATCCCATTTACCGGGCTGTATGAATTTGTGGGCCGAACGCTTCTGCAAATAGATTTCGCCTTTGTCGTTGAGCACATGCAAATGCACTACGGGGTGCAACAAACGGCTTCCCGAATGGCATTCCTTGCGTGTGGCTTTACCCACTACATTGCCTTTTTCATCCACAATGGGAAATATCTCTTTTTCCGACAAGTCGGCAGCTAACGTTTCGTTCATGAGTTCTGAGTTTTGAAGTTCTTTTTGATGGCGTCGCGCAGTTTTGCAGGCGTGAGATCGGCGGGATATTCGGCAAACGGCAGCGCTGTGTGGCATCCATTCTGCCATTCACTGCAGCCAAATGCCGCTCTGCCTTTCACCATGTGTCCCTTGCCGCACACGGGGCAAAGCACTTGCTCAAATTTGGTGACACGCGTGGCGCGTTCTTTCTTTTTCTTGGGTTCGCCAGCGGCTGCGCCACCTTTCGTGGGTGCCTTTGGCTTATCTTGTTCAACGATAATGTTGGTGCCGCTATTGTCACGAAGCACGGTGAGCACAATCTCGTTGACCATCACTTTCAATTCGTCGATAAATTGCTGTGCGCTGAATTCGCCGCGTTCTATCTTGCGCAACTTATTTTCCCACAGGCCTGTCAACTTTGCGCTCTTGAGCAATTCATCCTTAATGGTGTCGATTAGCTGACAACCAGCAGCTGTGGCCACCAGGCTTTTGCGCTCTTTGGTGATGTAGCGGCGGCGAAGCAGGGTTTCGATGATGGCGGCGCGTGTCGAAGGGCGGCCGATACCGTTTTCCTTCATGGCATCGCGAAGCTCTTCGTCGTCGACAAACTTTCCTGCGGTTTCCATCGCGCGCAACAGCGTACCTTCGTTGTACATCTTCGGCGGCTGTGTGGCTTTTTTCAAGAGCGATGGCTCGTGAGGGCCGCTTTCTCCCACCACGAATTCAGGCATAATGCCGTTGTCGTCAGACTCTTTGCCTTCAGCATTTTGCGCCTGTTCCTTATTATAGATGGCACGCCAGCCGTCTTTGAGTATTTGCTTGCCGGTGGCCTTAAATTCAAATTGGTTGATTTTCGCCATCACAGTGGTGGTGGCAAATTCGCACTCTGGATAAAAAGTTGCAATAAATCGCTTTGCAATAAGGTCGTAGACCAGTTTCTCGTCGCGGGTGAGCATCACTCGGCGTGGGTCCACATTTGTGGGTATGATGGCGTGGTGGTCGGTCACTTTTGAGTTGTCGAACACCTTTTTACTTTTCTTGATGGGGCCTTGAAGCACAGGAGCCGTGAGTTGGGCATACGGCATCATAGCCTGCATAATGCCAGGAATCTTTGGATAAATGTCGTCGCTCAGAAATGTGGTATCGACACGAGGATATGTGGTCACTTTCTTTTCGTAAAGCGACTGGATGGTGCGCAATGTCATATCGGCACTGTAGGAAAATTTCTTGTTGCACTCCACTTGCAGACTGGTGAGGTCGAACAATCGTGGCGGGGCCTCTTTCCCTTTTTTGCGTTCAATTCCGGTAATGGATAGAGGAGCCTCTTTGATGCCGGCAATCACTTCGCCAGCATCGCTTTCGCTCTTGTAGCGACCCTTGGTGGAATTGAATGTGACGCCGCGGTACAGGGTCTTGATTTCCCAATAGTCTTCGGGCACGAAATTCTCAATTTCGCGTTGGCGCGACACTATCAATGCAAGGGTGGGTGTCTGCACACGGCCTATCGAAAGTACATTACGCGATTGGGCATATTTCAGCGTGTAGAGGCGAGTGGCATTCATGCCCAGAATCCAGTCGCCAATGGCACGTGAGAGGCCCGCATAATACAAGTTGTCGAAATCGGCCGATGGCTGTAGGTGCTTAAAGCCTTCACGAATACTGTCGTCGGTAAGTGATGATATCCAAAGTCGCTTCACAGGAATCGAGCACTTGGCTTTCTGGTACACCCAGCGCTGAATCAGTTCTCCCTCTTGCCCGGCATCACCACAGTTGATGAGTTCCGTAGAGTCCTTAATTAAGGTTTCTATCACCTTAAACTGCTTTTTAATGCCCGCGTCGTCTTTCAGTTTTATGCCGAAACGCGCTGGAATCATTGGTAAAGCGCCGAGGCTCCAACGCCTCCACAAGTCGGTGTAGTCGTTAGGCTCTTTCAATTCGCACAAATGGCCGAATGTCCAACTCACACGATAGCCGTTACCTTCGTAATAGCCGTCGCGACGCACATTGGCACCGAGTATCTTTGCGATATCGGCAGCCACGCTTGGTTTCTCAGTCACACATAAAATCATTCGCCCAAATGCTGTTTTTTTGCTTCATCCCATAGTGCGTCCATTTCGGCAAGGGTCATCTCATTGAGTTTTCGCCCTTGTTCTTTGGCTTTTTGCTCAATGTAGTTGAAGCGACCTATGAATTTTCTATTGGTTTTCTCAAGAGCGTTGTCGGGACGCACGCCATAGAGACGGGCGGCATTGACGAGAGCAAAAAACAGGTCGCCGAATTCCTTTTCACGGTCTGTTTCGTGACCGGCTTTCATTTCGGCTTCCACTTCTCCTATCTCTTCTCGCACTTTTTGCCACACATCTTCTGGTTTATCCCAGTCAAAGCCCACACTCGACGCCTTTTCTTGCACGCGCTCGGCCTTGATGAGCGAAGGTAGCGTGGTGGGTACGCCGCCAAGAATGGTTTTGTTGCCGCCTTTTTCCTTCATCTTTATCACTTCCCAACGTTCGCGCACTTCCGACGCATTGTCGGCTTTATGCTCACCATAGATATGGGGGTGGCGGAAAATCAGTTTCTCGCGAAGGGAATCGCACACATCGGCTATGTCGAACTGATTTTTCTCTTCGCCAAATCGGGAATAGAATAGGATGTGAAGCAGCACATCGCCCAATTCTTTTCTTATGTTATTGGCATCGCCTGCAATGAGGGCTTCTGCTAGTTCCATCGTCTCTTCTATGGTGTTGGGACGGATGCTTTCATTGGTTTGCACCGAATCCCAAGGACACTTTTCGCGAAGGGTGTCCACCACATCAAGCAGGGCACTGAATGCCTGGAGTTTTTCTTCTTTTGAGTGTTTTGGCATATATGATTTTATTTATTAAGTCCTTTTTTGAGGAAGGTGAGGAAGGCATCAATGTCTTCCTTATAGGCAAATGGGCCTGAGAGGAGTTCGCCTTGCTGGTTGAGCACCACATAATAGGGTTGCGAGTTGCTGTTGAATTTGTGTCGTTGGAGGTAGCTCCACTTGTCGCCCACTGTCGAGAGTGTGGTCTGACGTCCATTTTCTTCCACCACCATTGGCTTTTCGAGCGGAGTTTTATCATCCACCATCAGTTTGATGGTTACAAAATTTTCAGTAATTGTCTGCTTCACTTCTGCTTCGTCGAGCACTGCACCTTCCATCTTTCTGCAATTCACGCATCCATAGCCAGAAAAGTCGACAAACACTGCTTTACCCTGTGTTGCGGCAGCTTTCATGCCTTCGTCGAAGTCGTCATATTCCACTTGCTCGCCTCCATAGAGGTTAAAATCCTGAGTGTAGAGCGGTGGCACGAAAGCACTGGTGGCTTTCAGTGGAGCGCCCCAAAGTCCGGGGATGAGATATGCTGTGAACGAAAGGGATGCAAGGGCGAGGAAGAAGCGAGTCACCCCTATGCCGCTTGTCTTCGTTTCGCCGTCGCTATTGAATCGGAACATGCCTAAAAGATATAGACCCATAATGCCGAAAATCGCAATCCACAGTGCAAGGAATGTTTCGCGGTCGAGGATGTGCCATCCGTAGGCGAGGTCGGCAACAGAAAGGAATTTGAGCGACAATGCCAATTCTATGAAGCCGAGTACCACTTTCACGGTGTTGAGCCATCCGCCCGACTTTGGCATCTTTTTAAGCATGGATGGGAAGAGGGCGAAGAGGGTGAAGGGGATGGCAAGGGCTATAGCAAAACCTGTCATGCCCACAACGGGACCGAGGATACTACCTTGGCTGGCGGCTTCCACTAAGAGGGTGCCAATGATTGGACCTGTGCATGAGAACGATACTATCACCAACGTGGCGGCCATAAAGAATATGCTGATTAGGCCTGTGGTTTTGCTGGCTGTACTGTCCATTTTGTTGCTCAGCGACTGTGGCAAGGTGATTTCAAATGCGCCAAAGAATGAAATGGCGAAAATCACCAACAATGCGAAGAACAACAGGTTGCACCAAGCACTCGTTGCAAGGGCGTTAAGTGCACTCGCGCCAAATAATGCAGTGAAGCACACACCAAGCAACAAGAAAATAATGATAATCGACAATCCATAGGTGATGGCATTGCTGATGGCTTTTGCGCGCGATCCGCTTTTCTTCAAGAAGAAACTCACGGTCATCGGTATCATTGGCCATACGCAAGGTGTGAGCAATGCGAGGAAACCACCCAAAAAACATGCCCAGAATATATACCACAACGAGCTACCGGCAATATCTTCCACATCAGCATTCTCACCTTCTACCGCCTTTACAGGAGCCCACAGTTGGTCTTGACTGGGTGATGCAACAGCAGAATCAGCAGTCTTCACTTCCGAAGAAGACTGAGCGGCCACAGCTACGGTTTCAACTGCAGTAGCCGATGCTGCAGGTGTTTCAATCACTTCTGCGGTCGCCGCCTGAGATGCTGTTCCCTTGAAAGAGAATGATTCTGACTTTGGTGGCGTGCAACTTTCATCGTTGCAAGCCATTGAGCGAATATTACCCTCGATTTTATATTCTTTCCCCGTTACCGTGAATTTCTGGGTAAGCGTTACGCTACCAGTCCACCAACTCAAATCCATATCAAAGGTTTCGTCGTGTTGTTTGTGCGCAGGCTTATTTGGTGTCAGCCCCCCCACAAGTTTCACGCCCTGGTTGTTCCATTGAACAGAGGTGGGTTCTGGGCCACCTGCTGGTAGACTCGTACCATACACGTGCCACCCGCCATCAATGGTGGCAGTGAAAGTAACCACACCATTAGTGGCATCAGTCATCTTAACCGCACTTTTCCATTTTACTGGGTCGGAAATTTGTGCTAAAGCAGCACACACGCCAAGCACCGAAAGAAAGAATATAAGAAAAAATCGTTTAGTCATAAAACTTCATATATTATTATTGCATAATCTACAAATTTACAAAAAATCGGTGTAAACTCGCCACACAAATCAGAAATAAGATAAAAAAACGTATCAACATCCAAAAAATAATGCGCGAAAGTTGCAGATGTAAAATAAAAATACTAATTTTGTACCGCTAAATCAAAATGGTCACTTGGATGAGCGGTTTAGTCCCTGGTCTGCAAAACCAGTTAGAGCGGTTCGACTCCGCTAGTGACCTCTCAAAGCAAGGCTGATAGTCAATTGACTACCAGCCTTTATTATTTTGTAGTCAACAAAAATTAAACACACAAAAATTAAAGCTTAAAGGTAAAAAAGTATGCTGAAAAAATGTAATACCAAATCTATAGGTAAAAATTAAATCGTGGAGCTCTACAGAAAATTGAATTCGGCTATTAGGAAACCAAAAAAGAGAGGGGAAGAATTCACTGAATGGGAATTTTGGGTGTGAATATCAAAAATCGGATTGGGAAATTTGGGTGTGAATGCAAAAAATCAGGATGGGATTTTTTTGAGATATGTGGTGATTTTTTTAGGGGGGGGGTATAAAAGTGGGTACAAAAAAAAGAGCGGCTGATGTTTTGTATCAGTCGCTCTCCGTAGGGGGCGGTTACCTACTCTCCCACTTTCGCAGTACCAT
>JAUNNJ010000124.1 GCA_030531495.1 Bacteroidales bacterium | reverse complement strand
TCACTCCTTAACTTCTTTACTTCCGCACGAGTGTTTCAACTTCCGATATGGACCAAGAAAGTGGTGTTTTTTGGTCCAAAAGCGAACAAAAGAATGAGTGTTTCGGGTGTTTCAGGTGTTCTGGGTGATTCCTGTGTTTCGTGCTCGAAACATGAACAGCAAACCCTGCGAAACATAATTTCCTCACCATCCACGCATCACACAAAAAAATCCATATTAGCATAAAGCAATTAGGGCATGGATGCGATTTTAGTGTATCCCAAACAAATAGTTTATTGCCAAATGCAATTGGTCAATTCATTACCATGCAAAAGATGATTAGGTTCAGTCAAGAAAAAATACCGCCACTAACATCTTGAAAGTGGCGGTTGATATGATAATCCCCATTTAAGAGGCTATTTTTACCCAACTTACTGGATATTGAGGATGCGGTGCGTCTGCAGCGACAGGCACCATTCTGGATGCTCGAGCACCGCTGCAATGCAAGCTTTCATATTAGCATCGCATTGTGCTCTATCCTCTACAAAACATGGCTGCAGATATCGATAAGAGGCCTTGATATGCTTATACATATCCAAGTCCTGGTTCAAATACACCACCTTCAGTTCATCACATTCGGTGAGTATGCAAGGATGAGCCCCTGCACCTTCAAACCCTGTCTTTGGGGAAAGTGTCACCCAATCCACATTCTGCGGAACAGGGCGCGTGCCGTTAGTTTCGATAGCAATCCGTTTGCCTGTCTTTTGTTTAAGTGCCGCAACAAACTCCTCGGTGATGAACAAAGTGGGTTCACCGCCAGTTAGCACCACCAATGGAGCCTTCGCATAGGCATTCACAGATTCTGCAATCTCGTCAATGGTCATCATCGTGCCAGAAGCATGCTGCGTATCGCAGAATGAACACGCAAGATTGCAGCCACTGAAGCGCACAAACACACTTGCAGTGCCCGTATTGCGGCCTTCACCCTGAAGCGAATAGAATATTTCGTTGATTTTATACAGCATCACCAATGATTAGATGGCTTCGTTGGGGCCCATTGAATCATCCACATAGGATGCCACATTGTTGATTGACTCTTGCACATCAGCACGATAACATTCAGGAATACTGTCCACAATCCAGCGCGCCATATTTTCAGCAGTAGGGTTGAAAGGCAGCACCTCGTTGATATTCTTGTGGTCGAGTTTATCAGAAATCAATGCTTTGAGCTTTGAGAAATCGTAAACCATACCATTGCTATCGAGTTCGGGAGCCTTGCAGTAGATTACGATATTCCAGTTATGGCCATGCAAGTTTTCGCATTTGCTCTCATAATCAAGATGCAATTGGTGGCATGCCGAGATTTCTATAGTTTTCTTTACGTAGTACATTATTCTTCAGATTTTAAGTCGATTTCATAAATTGTTTTGTCGTCGATTCCAGCCAACTGAAGCGCTTCACGACGCTCGGTGCAGGTGCCGCAAGTGCCGCAATGCGTTTCACGACCCTTATAGCAAGAATAGGTCTCACGATAGTCGATACCCAGTTTCTTGCCATGGCGAGCAATTTCGGTTTTATCGATATTGCAGTATGGCGAGCACACTTCAATGCCATCGTAAGTTCCGGCTTTCATCGCTTCAGACATCGCACCAACAAACGCAGGGCGGCAGTCGGGATAGATGGCATGGTCGCCTGAGTGATTGGCAATCATCACACGCTTCAAACCGTTGCTTTCGGCAATACCGCAAGCGATAGCAAGCATGATGCCATTGCGGAATGGCACCACTGTCGACTTCATATTTTCGTCGTTGTAATTGCCGTCAGGAATATCTTCGGCCGTACCCAAAAGTGCACTTTTAAAATAGCGATGCATGAATTCAAGCGGAATAATCAAATGCTTAATGCCCAGGCGCTGGCAGTGAGTCACTGCACACACGCGCTCGCGGCCGTTCTGCGTTGAGCCATAGTCAAAAGTGATGGCCAAGGCTATTTCGTCTTTGAATTCATAGAGCATGGTGGTAGAGTCCATGCCACCAGATATAATAATTACAGCATCTTTCATTTCTTTCTTTCATTAAAAGCGGCGAGCATACGCGCACGCACCAAATCTTGATGCTCGGCATCGCCATAGTTTGCAAATGGAATAATGGAAATACCACCACGAGGATTGAAATATCCCTTCACTTCAATGTATTTGGGGTCCATCAGGTTCACCAAATCCTTCATAATGATATTCACACAGTCTTCGTGAAAATCACCGCGATTGCGGAAGCTGAACAAATAGAGCTTCAGGCTCTTACTTTCCACCATCTGCACGCGTGGAATATAGTTGATTACAATGTGTCCAAAATCGGGTTGACCAGTTTTTGGGCAAAGCGAGGTGAATTCTGGGCAATCGAGCGTCACCAGATATTCGTTTTCAGGGTGCTTGTTGACAAACGACTCAAGCACATTTGGCGTGTAGTCGAATTTATAAGTAGTTCCCTGATTACCAAGGAGTGTAACGCCCTCTAATTCTTTATCGTTTCTTGCCATATAATTTGCTATTTGATTTTCAGTGCAAATTTACTACAAAATCACGAAATCAGGAAATCGCGCACATTATTCGTGAAGAGGTTGCAAGCGCTTACGATCACCCACTATCCAAAGAATATCACCTGTAGCGAACACCAAGTCGAGATGAGGAGTGATATACTCACCATTACGCTCTACGCTCACAAGCAAAGCGCTGTAGTCTTCGCGCAATCGGGCATCTTTAAGGGTCTTGCCTATTATTTCGGAATCGTCGCGCAAAGTAAAGTGAGTGAATTTCACATTCGATGACGTCTCACTATTTTGGGCAGCATCGCGTTGAGCTTCTACGACAGGTAAAATTTTCAGAATATTTTCATCGCTGCCTATCACACCGAGAATATCACCAGGAAAAATTCGCATCTCACCGCTTGGTACCATGTGTTCAACAGAATTACGCTGAATACTCACCAAGTTGATACCATAATTCTGGCGCAGTTTCGCATTTTTTAATTTCTCTCCCACAAATGGGCAACCATATCCCACTGTGATGTGAGCCAAATGCAAATCGCTCACCAGCTCGCGTTCCTTACCAGTTCGGCGGTATTCGCGCTGATTGATATTGTTCACAAAATGATTCTCCGCACGCACCACTTGCTTACGTATTTGATGTGAGAACAATAGCGTTAAGAGCAAGGTGATACCGGTTGCAGCAAGCACAGCGGTATGACTGGGGAACAAGCCATAAATGGCCACCATAAACAATACAGTGCTGAGCAAGATGTTGAAAATAGAAATCACCACCAATGGCACATAAGTGATTTTTCCACTTTGTTCCACAATCTGGCGCCTTTCTTCTGGCTTGATATTCGGGCGAGATATAGCAAACACTAATGGAAGTATCAATACAATAGTAATAGCGGCACAAATCAGATAGTCCCACTCTTCGCCAGGTATCAAACTGAAAATGTAATGCTTCAGATACGATTTAATAAGGAAGATGACCATAATAGTGACTGCCACATACACCATTGTGCGAACCAAATAACGGTTCACCACCTTACGCCAAAGTTTGCGGTTCTCGCTATGCACACTGGTAGCTTCTTTGTTACTGTAACCCTCAAGAAGAATGCTCCAACCTTTCGGAATTTTTCGAGCCACCCAATTATAGCAGGGTATAGCTCCTTTGATAAAGAAAGGTGTGAAGAAAGTGGTTATCACTGACACGGCTACGATGATTGGATACAAACTCCTCTCAAGCACACCCAAACTCATACCTGTTGTGGCAATAATGAAAGAGAATTCACCAATTTGCGTAAGACAGAATCCTGACTGCATAGCAATGCGAAGAGGTTGGCCCATAGCGAGCATGCCAAAAGTGCCAAACAAAATCATGCCCACAATCAGCACGATGGAGAGCACCGAGATGGTGAATGCATTCTGCGACATCACCACAGGGTCGACAAGCATACCCACAGAAATGAAGAACACTGCGCCAAAGAGGTTTTTTACAGGAGTGATAATCTTCTCGATTCGCTCAGCTTCGCTCGTGCCTGCAAGAATTGACCCCATCACAAATGCACCGAGCGCCAATGAATAACCAGCTTTAAGAGCAAGAATTGCCATCAAGAAGCAAAGCCCCATTGCAATAATCAGCATCAACTCATCGCTGATATGCCTTCGCAAATTCTTGAAGATTGTAGGAATCAAAAAAACGCCCACAGAAAACCACATCACAAGGAACAGCACCAGCAATAAGATTGTCATGGCCATTTCTTCGCCCGACACGGTCTTGTGGATAGCGATTGACGACAGCATCACCATCATCACCACAGCAAACAAGTCTTCTACCACAAGCACAGCCAGCACTCCTGGCACAAATCGCTGCTGACGCATGTTCAAATCGGTAAGTGCCTTAAGAATGATGGTGGTCGACGACATTGAAATCATACCGCCGAGAAATATACTATTGATGGCGTTTAAGCCAAGAAGTTTTCCAACCAAGAATCCGGACCCCATCATACCCACCACTATAATCAGCGCGGTAATCACTGCAGAGCCCCCCACTTTTAGCAGCTTCTTGAAACTAAATTCCAATCCGAGCGAGAACAGCAAAACTATAATGCCAATCTGTCCCCAGAATTCAATGTGCTCGTGAGAAGAAACGGTAGGAAGGAAAGAGAAATGAGGACTTGCCAAAAAGCCAGCCACAATATACCCCAACACAGCTGGTTGCTTCAAGAGTTTAAACACTAATGAAGCAATAGCCGCCAACACAAGGATGAGGGCGAGGTCGTTGATGAGCAAATTTGTATCAAGATGTTGCATAAGTTCCTTATTACTTATGATTATTCAATTCAATCAATTACTTTTTGTGCTGCATCATCCACTCCCAACCTTCACTCCAAGTTTTTGAGTCGCGCGCATGACCAATGTGAGGAGTGATTACGAGCTTCTTATCTTTCGCACCAAGTGCATTCCAGGTAGAATAAGTGCAAGTGGGTGCACAAGTAAGGTCAGCAAGCCCAAACGACATAAAAGTGGGCGTGGTGAGGATACGCGCAAAGTTAGCCACATCATAATATGCCACAACATTGGCAATGTCTTGGATATTGGCATCATTCTTATGGAAATAGAAATAATGTGGCCATCCGCCTGCACGGTCTTGCAGATAGGCCTCTTGGTCGGCCAATGCTGGGAAGAATGTTTCGATAGCAGTAACCTTTGGACAAAGTGCCGCTGTCACAATACTAATGGCACCACCCTGGCTACCACCGCAAACAAACAGGTTCTTGCCATCGAATTTAGGTAGTGTGGTCAAGTATTCAGCCAAACGAACTGCACTAAGGAAAATACGGCGATAATAATAATTCTCACGTGAGTCAATATCTTTCTGATAGTAATCCTTCAGTTTGCCTTTTGACAATGATTCATAGAATTCTTTCGACTTAGTGAGTGGAAGGCCATGTACACCCATGTCAAGCGTAATCACACCTTTTTCGGCTTCTGCAAGCATGCCTCCAATCTTATGCACACCCGCGCCTGGTCCTCTCATCACTGCTGGATATGTTCCTTCGACTTTTGGTATGGCCAAGATGCCATAAATGCGAAAACCTTCTTCAACAGCCTGAATGGAAACTTGATAAACATCAGTATTCTTTGTGCATCGGGATTTAAGCAATTCCAACTGAGGTTCCATGGGAATCTTTGACGAAGCTTCCAACTGTGCATTCCACCATTCACGGAAGTCAGAAGGCATTCTCACTGTAGGTTTCAAATCCTGAACATCAAAGCCTACCATGGAATGCTCCTTATAAGTCTTGCCATTGTAGACAACTTCAACATTACAACGCAAAAAGCCGCTCTTATTCATAGTTGCATAAGGTGTAGTGGCCACTTTGTTGGTAATTGCCAATGTACCCTGCTCAAATGGTTTCATTTTATCCTCATTGAAAGAATACTGAACGGAAGAAGGAGTAACTTGTTTATCATTATTAAAGACAGAAACTTCAAAACAAACCTGTTCACCCTTCTGGAAATGTAGAGAATCAGGTATAGGAGTATGGCAAGGGTTTTGTGAGCTTGATTTTGGAGTAACACAAATCTTCACTTCTGATTTTGCATTTTGAGCAAAAGCTACATTCAGAAGAGAAACCATTAAAGTGAATAATAATAAACTATTACGTATCATAAGTTACAGAATTGGTTACTACAAAGATAATAAATTGCTATGGAAATAAGACAAAAATTAAGGAAATTTGAAACTCAATAGGGTATATAAACAAAAAGAGAGCGGCTGATGTTGATCAGTCGCTCTCCGTAGGGGGCGGTTACCTAC
>JAUNNJ010000123.1 GCA_030531495.1 Bacteroidales bacterium | reverse complement strand
TTAAATTGCCAAATTTATTTGGTTTTCAACATAGAAGAACCGTCCCTTTGATGTATACATTTTTCTATAAAACCCGAAAGTTCAGCAGGACCAAATGCCAATATTTTGTTTTCCATAGGCAAAATTTGTCGTTGTCGGATTTTTGACAGCAAGAGTATCAAACTAATAGTTTTTTGGCCAGATTTAAAAAAATCATCAATAATATTTTGCAAATATCAAAATAATCGTTACTTTTGCATATATAAAAACAATTCAGAGTGTAAGTAATTTATTCGCAAAACAAATAATAACACAATAAAAGTAAATTTTCTCATACTCTAAAATGAATGCAGGAATCACCTTGTGAAAAGTGGTTCCTGCAGCACTTTTTGTAAAGTTGTATTCAAAATGCTCTATACACAATGTTGAAGGGACGCTCGAGCCGAGCGTCCGGTGTTTAACAAATTGATAACCAATTACATGTAAAGCGGACGCTTGAGCCAAGCGTCCGATATCTAACACACTAAAAACCAATTGCGTGCTATCGCGGACTTTCAGCCCGCATATATATGAGGGCTGCATGGTCCCCGGCCTCGCTACGCTACAACCGGGGTTATCGTTCGCTTGCGCTCACATACCGGGCCTTCAGCCCTATTATATCAGCCCCCCCCTTGTCTTATCCACTGGGGAGGGGCGTATCGTCCTTTAGCGTATAAAACGTCCTTGGCTAATGCGCTTATATTCTCGTCTTTTTCCTTACTTTTCCGAGTGTTTTTTTATGTTTTTGTTTTTCTTCCCCCCACCCTTTTTCCTTTGAGTTTTTTTTTGGAGGGGGGGGATGCTGTATAACGGAAAGAGCACTGCGACGTGGGGTCGCAGTGCTCTGAAATTAATTTCTTATAAGCGTGCTTTGCCGTTAATAACGGTGGCGTGCTTGAAATCTTTTTACTTTACTTCTTGGCCGAGGATGTTGAATGACTTTTCACCCTTAACGATGAGAACTCTACCATTCTTGATGGTCTTAACAACCTTGCTGTTAGCCTGAGTAGTAACGTCGTTGATACCGGTAGGAACATAGCCATAGTTGAATGTGAGCTTGTAGAGAACTAAATCAGCTCCGAGGTAATCAACCACTGCTTGGTAAACGTTGTCACCATATTGGGTAACTGTAGCGGTAATATCAAGAGCATCTACACCGTCGTAGTCGTCTTCATCAAGATAGAGGCCAGTGTAAGTAGGATATACATCGTCATTTGTGTAAGTGCCAGCCACCTGATCGGTAATGAAGGTTACGAATGCTTGTAAGCCAGTTACATCTTTTTCACCTGAGAATTGTACAAGGCCTTGAGATGCGCTTGCGTCAACAAGGTCGGTTTCATCTGAAGAGAATATAACTACTACAGTTTCAGTAGGTTCTGGAAGAGGTGCTGAGGTGTAAGTAAGGTTGTAAGTGTTGTCGTTTCTGTCAACAACGGTTACAGCATAGTCGGTACCATTAGCACCTTCTGTAGCCTTGAAAGATACGCTCTTGTATGTGATTTGCATACCTGCGGCGTCTTGACCCCAAGAGTAATCAGAAATCATGTCGCTGAGGGTGTAAACCTTGCCCATAACGAGGCCAGATTCTGCCTGGTTAGCGATGTCGAAATGGAATTCGTAGTTGTCATTCTTCATGACAAAGAACCAGTCGTAATCTGGCGCACCATAATATTTCGAATTGACAGATGTGAGTTTCACATCATAGGTTTTAGGAGCAGTTGCGGTGTAAACGATGTGGTAAGAAGCACCGTTAGTCAGCGTTGCAGTTGCTTCGTAGTCGGTACCCTCAGCACCTTGCTTAGGAGTGAGTGTTGCAGCTGTATAGCCAACAGCGCTTGTAGATGTTTGTCCATACCATGAATAGCCAGCGTCCATGTCGGCAAGAGTGTAGGTGTGACCGAATTCGAGAGGAGTTGAGCTGTTGGTGACAACGTCGAAGCGGAAAGTATTAACACCATCCGAAAGTACAACGTACCAGTCGCCGTCAGATGAATAATACTCAGCTGAAGCTACTGTAGCAACAACTTCGGTTGCAGCTGCTTGAGTAGAAACTTTTTTCTGGGTTGTAGCTGTGCTTGTAGCGATTGATAATTCCTTCTGGTTAGCAGTTGTCTTCTCAATTCGAGTTGACTTGAAAGTCTGGCCAAATGACACAGAAGCGATCATTGCTACGATTGCGAGTGTAAAGATTTTTTTCATAATCATTTAGTTTATATAATTAATAATTTAATGAATATTCCGTTGCTGTATGCTAAGTTTTTTACAAATATGTTTGCAAAGGTAATAAATAATAATGAAATATCGGCAGTTTAATGAAAAAATTTAAGATTTTAATGAATTTATTTTTATAAAAATCCAAAATCACCCTCTGTAAATACGAAGCAAACTGCTTATTTCAAATATTACAATCCCCACTTTCCGGAAAGACCTGAAACAAAAAAAATTATCGCCAAGGTCGAGCGCTTGACTTTGGCGATAATTATATTTTTTTAGCAGTTATCGCTAAAACCGAAAGTTTGACTTTAGCGATAACTTTTTTCCCGATTTTTCAGATTTGGTGCTTTTGGGGCGAAGACTACATGCCCAGCAAATGGTTGATGAGGGCTGTGACATCGCTCACATTCACCTCGCCGTTGCCATCCACATCGGCTTCGCTCGAGTTGAACGGATAAACATCTTCGCCGAGGATAGAACTAATCAGGGCAGTGACGTCGCTCACATCCACAGCACCGTCGACATTCACATCACAAGGCGTTGGAGCCCCGAGGGTGAAGGTGATATAATTTCCCCAGGAGGTGTTGGAGGTGGTGTATTTCGGGTTGCGGAGCACAATGCGGTATTGCTCCCCAATCTCGCCACGGGTGAATGCGCCCACCAATTTCACTTCTTTCCTTTCACCCTTTTGGATGGTGATGAAGTCGCTGAAGATGCGATAGATAATCGACGATGTGTTCGTAGGCATAATCATTGCCTCGATTCGACCCGCAAATGCGCCGCCACTGTTGTAGATAGTGGCACGGCCTTCGAGGTGAGTGGTTGGGAGCACCGTTTTTGCCAATTCTAATTGATTGGCTATCGCCAAATTTATTGCGGCTGGCGCTGCGCCAATGGTCAGGGCTTTTTGAGCGCCGCCCACCAGAGTGCTGTCGGCATACACAACCGACAATTTGTAGTTGCCCGCACGCGTTGGCATCACTGTGGTTTCGAGCACTGCCTCTTCGCTATTCTGCACATCAACACGCTTTGGCACACTGGCCGCAGCCACGCTGCCATCGGCATTCAGCAGTGCGATGCGCAAGTTGTCGACAAATTCCACTCCGCTGTTGGCGACAGTGGCTTTTACATTGATGGCGCGGTTTGCGGCAAGCACATCGGAGTGTTCATAGCCCACCACGTTCAGTTTTGCAGCATTGTCGGGGTATGAGAAGTAGGCATATCCGTTCTTCACTTCCATCTTGATGCGGTCGACAGAACTGCGGTTCACATCCACTCTCTGGTAATTGGAGGTGCCTGATGGCGCAATGAGAGGCACTATATAATATGTGCCCGCTGCAAGATTGCTTGGTACGGTCATGCTCCAATTGCGCGAGTAATTGTAGTTTGGCGAAAACCCAGCCAGTTCGGCTGTTGAAGCAACCTGCTTCAGATTGTCAGCTTCATCAGTAATACCCAATGCAATACGCGCAGCAGCATCACCATTTCCAGTCCAAATCACATAATATGATTTCCAGCTCAGCGAAGCCTGTGAGCCAAGCGTCACCCTTGAGCTATTGGTGAGGAACTCCTCAATATGGGCAGCGTGGCCAACTGCGCCGCCCTGGTCGGGCATGATGTTGTAGATAAGGCCTTGACTCTGGTTGTATCCACCCTCGCTCGAGCCGATGCCCTGGTCGGTAGGTGTGAGGTCGGTGAGCACGAAATAGCCATTCGAAAGACCCGCCCAGCCCCAGTTCAAGTGGTAATATCCGTTGGGATCGCATCCGTCGACCACGAAAGCGTGGCCACCCTTGTCGCTACGTCCGGAGTGAATCACAGGACGCTTGTTCGCCAATTCTCCATTGATGATTTTGAGCCATTTGTCGAGCGAGTAAGCATCGCGAGGGATAAATTTTATGCTCTTGTCGTAGCCGAAATGCACAGCCATTTTATTCATAGCAATGCGAGTGACAGCACCACTCGAGGCACCATAGCCCATATTCATCGCCACACCGCAATCGCTCATCAGTTTTGCCACGGCATTGTTTTGCGCAGTGGTTTCTACGCCGTTGTACACGGGGAGCATATTCGCCCAGTCGTAGTGGCTCTTGCTAAAATCAGTGGAAAGCGTCTTGCTTTGCTGTGAATCACCATTGAGATTGAAAGTGTAAGTATTGCTACCCGCTCCCACTTCAGGCCAACGGTGGTAATACATCACCTGCGCCATAGCCGTGGCCACACATCCCGTAACGGCGCGATAGGTGGAGCCGTTTTTGGTGTAGGTGGGACACATATTATTATAAGGGGCACTTTGATTCCACTTGGTGTTGCCGAGCAGTGGATACACATTTCCGGCAGTGTGCTGGGTCGACGAAGCAATGCGTGCATCTTTGTGGAGTTGAAGATAGCGCACTTGTTGGGCATAGCCTTCGAGCCAATCGCGCATGTTTTCCGGCATGTCGTTAGGATTAAATTCGCCCTCGTCGCTATAGCCAATCACTGCAGGCATACGGTCGTCGCCAGCCACAAGCACATAGCCTTCTGCACCTGAAGCGTTGAATGCATAATACTCTTTGTTGCTTGCCGTATAGGCCAATTCCAAGCCGGCGCTACCGCCACGAAGCATTTTGCTTGTGGATAAATTTTTACTCAAAAAAGAAATTGCTGATTGGCGAGCCTGCTGGGCATCGACAGGCGCAGCAGATGCACTGCCAGCCGTAAAAGCCGCCAACGCCGCGAACAATGCATAAAAAGTGTTTTTTACCATAAGATTGTATAGTTGTTTTTTCAAAAATGAATCGACATCAAACGGGCTCTATTCATTTATGAGAAAAATAAAATATAAAAACAAACATAACCCATTTGCAAAGATATTACATTTTATTGAATTTCACGAATCTTTCTCGCCCCCATATTCCCAAACCGCCATAAACACACACAAGCATTTTTTGCCATACAAGAAAAAAATTGTATTTTTGCATCAGAGAATTCTCTTTTATTCGAAAATTACACATATTTATATATGGCTTTAATCATTCCTAAACACTACCAGCAACGATTGCTGCCCGAAACCACAGAAGTGGCTATCAAGACCATCAAAGATTCGTTTCAACAAAAACTTTCACACGCATTGCACTTGCGACGCGTCACTGCACCTCTTTTCGTGCTCTCTGGCACCGGTATCAACGACGACTTGAACGGCATAGAGCACCCTGTGGCATTCAACATCGATGCTATGGGCGGCAAGCGTGCCGAAGTGGTCCACTCGCTGGCGAAGTGGAAACGCACCAAACTCGGTGCCTACGGCATAGCGCCCGGCTATGGCATCTACACCGACATGAACGCGATTCGCACTTTCGAAGACCTCGACAACATGCACTCGCTCTATGTAGACCAGTGGGACTGGGAAAAGGTGATTACTGAATCCGACCGCACACTCGACACGCTGAAAGACACCGTGCGCGACATCTACCGCGCCATCAAGGAAACTGAACAAGAGGTGTACGAACGCTTCCCCCACATCACCCCTCGCCTGCCCAAAGACATCACATTCGTGCACACCGAAGATATGCAAGCCGAATATCCCGACCTTACACCCCAACAGCGCGAACGTGAATACGCAAAAAAATATGGTGCCATTTTCGTGATTGGCATCGGCGCAACACTTGCCGACGGCAAGCCTCACGATGGCCGCGCTCCTGACTACGACGACTGGGTGACCGAAACCGAAGGCAACCATCAAGGCCTCAACGGCGACATCATCGTGTGGGACAATGTGCTCGAAATCCCATTCGAACTTTCATCAATGGGTATTCGCGTGAGCCCTGAATCGCTCCACCGCCAGCTCGAACTCCGTGGTTGCACCGAACGCGAAGGGCTCTCATTTCACAAGGCACTGCTCAGTGGCAGCCTCCCTTACTCTATCGGTGGCGGTATCGGCCAAAGCCGTCTTTGCATGTTCTTGCTCCAGAAAGCCCACATCGGCGAGGTGCAAGCCAGCATTTGGCCCGAAGAGCAAGTGGAGCAATGCAAGCAACACGGCATCCTCTTGATGTGATTTTCGAAGAAATTTCAAACTTTTTTCGCAAAAGTTTTGGAAATATAAAAAAATGTAGTAACTTTGCACTCGCAATTGAGGCAAATCATTTGCATAACTCACAAAATGGTGCGTTAGTTCAGTTGGTTAGAATGCCTGCCTGTCACGCAGGAGGTCGCTGG
>JAUNNJ010000122.1 GCA_030531495.1 Bacteroidales bacterium | reverse complement strand
CACAGGGCAGCAAGTCAACGAGTGTTGGGGCAATTGACACCGATTATATCCGATTGGGCCCCGATTGACACCTATTGTTTTATTTCACACAAATTCAACTCGCTGCGCTCGATTTAACCCAGAAAGTGGCGGAATTGTAAAAACGAGTTCGTTTAAAGCAATAATTCGTGAAATTGTTTTAGGCGACCTGTTTTTTTTTGCTTTTTTTGCTGAAAGTGTATAGTTTTGCACTCAACCTATAAAAGCAGAAAGACAATGAAAAGGAGAGATTTCTTAAAGGTATCGCTGACCGCAGGAGTTGCAACAGCATTACCAATCAATGTATTTGGACATACAGCTAATTCAGATAACGATGCCCACCAGAATGGCGACAAGCCAGACCTTTCGGGAGCTGCCGACATCCTCATACTGGGTAATATCATCACGGTGGATGAGAACAAGCTCTTTGCCGATGCAATGACCATCAAGAATGGTTATGTGCAGTATGTGGGAAACGAGCAAAAAGCGCGCAAACTTTCCGACAGCCACACCGTGGAGAAAAAGTATCCCAAAGGGCTGACTATCTATCCTGGTTTCATGGAGGCTCACTGTCATGGCATGTCGGTTGGACTGTTGGAGAGCACCATCAAACTGTTTGACTGTAATTCTTTTAGCGAATATCAGAAAACAATTAAAGACTACATTGCAAAGCATCCTGGGCAGGATGTCTACAGGATTTCGGGATGGCGCAACATAGGGGGCCAACTGCCCACTGCCAAGTTGCTTGACGAAGTGACTCCCGAGGGAGTCTGTATTCTGGGCGGCTCAATGGACGGGCACTGCTTCTGGGTAAACAGCAACTGTCTGAAATTGATTGACGAAACCGACCCTCATTTCTATGACAAATACACACCCTTGGAGGTGCCAAAAGACAGCAATGGCCGTCCCACAGGCTATTTCTCCGAGAGTGCCGCAAGCGACATCCAGAAGCTGATACCAATAAGCATGGACACTGCCAAAAATTCAATACTTGCCTGGCAGCAGTTTGCCTTCAAGCATGGCTTAGTAGCGGCGACAGAGGCAGGCGTGAATCTGGCATCTAAATTTGCCGATGCCTACTCGCAACTTGCCAAGGAAGGAAAACTGCAGTTCCGCACACGCGCCTACTGGAACGTGGTGATGGACCAGGCTAACGAGGAGACTGTGGCAATGGTTGAACGCATGTCGAAGGAACAGAACAACGAATACTACAAGGTAGTGGGGTTGAAGATATTCATCGACGGCGTGGTAGAGAGCCACACCGCTCTGCTCACAAAAGCGTATGAAGACAAGAAAGACACCTACGGTCTGGACCGCTACAAAGACGCGACTGGCGACCCCGACGCTACGCTGAAGAAGCTGGTATTGACAGCCCACCAGCACGGCCTTCCCACCCACACCCACACTATCGGCGACGGTGCCGTGAAGAAAATGCTCGATGCCATTGAGTATGCCAAGAGCACTACCGGCGACTACTCTATCCGCGATATGCTGGCTCACATTGAGCTCATCCGTACGCAGGACATCAAGCGCTTTGCACAACTCAACGTGTCGGCTATCGTGTCGGCCCTGTGGAGCCCCAAGAATGCCATCACACCTTTCGGTGAAGAGCTCGGATACCTGGGCGAACGTGCCACAACCAACTATCAGGTCATGAACTCATTCGTGAAGATGGGCGTTAACTGTGCTCAGCACTCCGACTATCCCGTAAGCCAGGCTTTCGGTATTCCTCGCGCCATCTATTGCGGCATCACCCGACGTCTTCCCGGCGGTGGAAAGGACACAGAGCGTCTGGCAGAGGAGGCTGTAACACGCCTTGAGATGCTCAAGGAGCTGACCATCAACGTGGCAAAACTGTGGAAAGAAGAGAATCACATGGGGTCGCTCACGCCTGGCAAGATGGCAAACTATGTGGTATACGACTGCGACTTCATCGACGATGATGTGGAGAAAATACCCGGCGCTGTTGTGCAGGAGGTAGTCGTTGATGGCAAAGAAGTTTATCATGTATAAAAATACCGCAACCATCATAAAGAAAACGGCGAATAAAAACTTTTAAAACTAACGATAGGGGCTGTGTCGTAACACGAAGCCGAATGTCCTTACAGGGCCTTGGTTATCAACTATGACACAGCCCCTATCTTCTGTTGATTACATTTCACACAGAAACCATCAAAAACGGCTCAGTGGGAAAAAGTGATTTAATCGATATAAATTAGTCCTCAATTTCGCAATATTTTTGTAATTTTGCTTGCGAATATCAATATCAACAATAATTGACCATGGACGGAAATAGCAAACAACTCTATCTCGACTTTGAAAGCTACAAGCGTGTGGCCGAGCCACACAAGCGCGAGAAGGCTTCGGCTTGGCGTGCAGCTATCGGGTTGCAAGACGTCGATGGTCTGCAGGTGTCGGAATACCTAAAAGCCACCGCAATAAAGCATATTGAAGGCGACATCACCATAGATGAAGTGCGCGAGCAATTAGGATCCTACTACACAAGTAAAGTTTCTCAAGAAAGCCGAAATCCAAATAGCGAAGAAGCCGACCGAGTAGCAGCAAACATCACCAAACTGCTAACCGAGACTTCGTTCTCGCTTACACCATTGGAATTCAAAAACATCCATCGCCATTTGTTTGAAGGAATTTTCAAACACGCCGGAGAAGTTCGACCGTTCGACATATCCAAGCAGGAATGGGTGCTACAAGGAGCATCGGTGGTGTATGGACGTGCTGCCGACATACTCGATGTGTTGAGTTACGACATACAACAAGAGCGTGATTTTCATTACGAAGGATTCACTACTGATGAAATCATTTCGCATATTGCCGATTTCACGTCGCTTCTTTGGCAAAATCACCCTTTCAGGGAGGGAACACTCGCACAACTGCCGTATTTGTCATCAAATATTTGCGCTCTTGCGGTTTTGATGTGGATAACGACTTGTTTGCCAACAACTCTTGGTACTTTCGCAACGCACTTGTACGTGCCAACTACCGCAATCCGCTAAAAAACATTCAACCCGATAAATCTTTTCTAATAAAATTCTTTCGCAATCTTTTGCTTGGCGAGCACCACGAACTGAAAAATCGCTATATGCTCATTGGGTATGACAAATCGGACACCCCCACAAGTACCCCCACAAGTTCAGCACAAGTACCCCTATTCAACCAGTCTTCCAGCAAATAAAGAGGTCTATAGGCCTATAAGTCTACGAGTGGACACAACTGGCCCTATCCGAGGCTCACACATGAGAGGGCGCTCCATGCAAGCGATTTCGCTCCTTAAGGAACTCTATCGCTTGCATGGAGTTAACCACAGCCCGCCGTTTCCGACGACTTTTGACCAAGGATTGGGGTGAGGTGGATGGCTATTGGTGGAGAAGGGATGCAACTTCGGAAACGAGGGCGCTGTCGGAAGTGACCACACGGCAAGGTGTCACTGCCACCCAACCGTTGTCTACAGCCACCACATCGGTTTCGGCATCCTCCGGATTATCAAGTTTGTATTTGCCAGCCACCCAATAGTAGTCCATTCCGCGAGGATCGATACGATGTTCGAATTCCTTTTCCCAGTAGCCCATAGCCGTTGGCACCACTTTCAGTCCCTTGGCTTGAGCAGGGATGTTCACATTCAGGCATACGCCATCGGGCAACCCGTTTTTCAGCACCTTCGCCACAATCTCTTCAATCCATTTCTCACAATACGAGAAATCCGATTCGGGATGGAACGCCTTGGCCGAGAAAGCCACTGCAGGAAGATGATGAAGAGCGGCTTCAAACACCACGCCCATGGTGCCGCTATAGATGGTGCAAGTGCCGTAGTTATAGCCATGGTTGATGCCAGAAAGCACCACATCGGGTGTGCGACCTTCGAGCAACTGGTCGAGAGCGAGTTTCACGCAGTCGGTAGGTGTGCCTGGCACAGTGAAAGCCTTGAAACCGGGCTCGTCTTTCACCTTAAAGGCCCGAAGCGGCTCAAAGAAAGTGATAGAACATCCTTTGCCACTTTGCTGCACAGCGGGTGACACAGCCACCACATCGCCAAATTTGCGTGCCACTGAAATCAAAGTTTTGATGCCACTGAACGAAAAGCCATCGTCGTTACTAATCAGAATTAAAGGTCGTTTTGCTTGAGTTGCCATATCTTGTTGTGTAATCAATTTTTATTTTTGTCGTTTTTGTCGTTTATGTCCTTATTAACGATTTAATCTTATTTCTTGAACGGGTTGATATCGTGAATTTTAATATGTGGAGTGTATTTCAAATTCTCTTTGCTGAATTTGGTGTCGGTGAAAGAGAAATCCACCGATACATCCACATGCGAATGCTTCATTTCTATCAAGCCATTGGCCTTGTGGCCGTCGCAATCGAGTTTGCAATCCACATTCTTGAAAGTGAGATCTTTGCCAACCTTAATGCCCAGCACCTTGGTTTCGACACGATAGTCGATTTCTTCCACATGTCCTGTTACCGACCCCATTGGCAGAGGTCCATGCTTGCGCCCCAACTGGGCTGCCGATTTCTTGCTGGAAATGTCGAACTTAAACTCTGCGCTAAGCGCCACTGAGCCCAAGCCCTCCTTTTTCACCAACTTACCCACATGGAAATTCTGTGTGTGCGCCTTGCCTTCGAGCCACTTGGTGTCGCTGTGCATGGTGAAATCGGTGGTCACCGACCCTAATTCGGTGGAAAGCGTGCCACGGAAAGTTTGATAGTGATGCCCCACTTCCAACGAGCCTTTATAGCCAATCGCGCCCATGGCATGCATAATGCCACTCAGCGACTTCTTTTCCTCGATGAAATGGTGAATAATCTTCATTTTGGTGGCATCGGTCGACCTCATATTGGTCACATGGAAAAGCACATGCACTTTCCTGCCTCCATTCAGTTTCTTATTGAAATCGTTGATTTCACCTTTTGCATTGATGCAAAGCGAATTGTCGGTAGTTTTCACCACCACATTGTTGAACCACATCTTGTTGGCTTCTCCACTGAAGAGAGTGGTGAGGGTGAGAGGTGTGGTGAAATTTTTCAGCGGTGGTGCAAATGGAACAGAAATGTCTTTAAGTATGGTTTTCGCACTCACATGCGCGCCATCGAAACGGAATTTTTGTCCTTTCACCGGCAGCGAGATGCGAACCGACGGAATATCCACCACCGTGCTATGGCTCACCACATGCAGATTTTTAACAGTGGCGGTCTGCATATTGGTGGTGGCGCTGAAAGTGACTGGGTCGACGAAGAACCCCGCCACCTTGTCGGTAAGGTCGACGTGTTGCGCCACAATGCTCACCGAGTCGGGCGCCAAATGAAGCACTTTGAAGTCGCCATTCACTACCAAATCGAGATGCCCGGCATCGAATGCGCCACGCCGAGGATTCACTTTGTTGCGTCGCGGCTTGCCATTATCGGTTTTATACCGCAGTTCCGTCACTTTTAAATGCTTCATGTCGCCGTCGGTGTGCAGCGAAAGCGACGCCAGCGATGCCGACTTACCTTTTTGAGCGAATTTCACATCTTTCAATTCCAATTCCTGCGAGATATAGCAGCCACTCACCTCGCCTACCGCAACCGACATTCCCCGGTATGAAAATGCAAGGTCTTCAATATTGGCTTTTTTCTTCGCCCAATCAGCCTCGATATTCTCCACCGAAGCCACATAATCGTTGTACGACGCACTCAGTTTCTCCACTTTCAGTGTGGTGTCAGCCACATTGGCACTTGCCCAGTCGATGTATGCTTTTGCATTGAGATGCGTGGAGTCGCGCACCTGGTAACTCACCGTGGCATTTTCGAGCTTGACAGTTTCGATTTTCACATCAAGTTTTTTCCCTCCATCGCTTTTGGGCTTATTGGAACTGACATTGTCAACCAGAAACTGATAATTGGCAGCCGAATCGGAGCGCACTTTATACACATTCACATTCACGCCGCGAGCCGATGCGCCATCCACCTCAAGGCGGTTGGATAGCAAGCCCCAAACGTCGAATTTCGCCTTAAGCGTATCGGCAACCAGTAGCTTCTCGCCAGCCAAGTCGTCGATGCGAAAGCCATAGAGTTCAAGACTGGGATTCAAAATGCCGATGCTTACGCTGTCGAGCTGCACCTTAGTTTTCAGCGTGGTCTGCAGTTTGTCGAGGGCAAAATCTTTGAGTTTTTTCTGGCCCCATTCCGAACTCACGAACAGTGCTACAGCCACCGAAAGCAGCAATAGCACCCCAAAAACGCCACCAAGCGAATAGGCGGCAATCCGAATTATCTTTTTTGTTTTCGCAGTCATCTGTCAATAATTTGCAGCACAAATATAAGCACAATCTATATAATATGCACGAAAAATCATCACGAAAAACGAATTTTCACAGTGATGCGCCACAAGAAAAACGAAGCGAAAAACAAGAAATTTAATTTTTTTTGAAAAAAAAGTGCTTTTTCTATTGTCAGTTAAAAAAAATGTCGTAACTTTGCACTCGCAATTCGGAAACGAATTCATTTGATGACTCCGTAGCTCAGTTGGTAGAGCAATTGACTCTTAATCAATGGGTCGAGGGTTCGAGCCCCTCCGGGGTCACAAAGAGGGTGTATCAAAATTCTGATGCACCCTTTTTTTGTGCCCTGATGTAA
>JAUNNJ010000121.1 GCA_030531495.1 Bacteroidales bacterium | reverse complement strand
TTACTGGGCTCCGGGGAGGTATTTTGTGCTATTACGAGTTTTACCGGACAGCAATGATTTATAGAGTATATTATGCCTGTTTTTTCCTTACAAATTATAATATTGTGAATTGCAAAGATAAGTAAAAAATCACAACAAACACCATTTATCATTCACATTTTCTTCAACTCGAACAAAGAACTGAGAAAAAGCACTCAACTATAACAAAAAAACTCCCCTCGCATCACTGCGAAGGAAGATGAAAAATCACTCTTACAAACTTTATATAAATTGTGAAAAACAATCTATAATAGATTTTCAGGAATCCATCAATAATCATTTTCCATAGTAAAATTACGTAAACACCCCACAAATCACAAAAAAAGTAGACAAACCGCCCGATTTTCACGCCAAACACCCATATTTTCAAGAAAAAACTTTTCGAAAAAAACGCCACCAGACATCCCCGACCGTAATAGTGCAAATGTGGCAAGCCAACACACCACTACGGAAGCATCCTATAGTAGTGGCTAAAATACCACACGCCTGGAGCCCTAAAAACAACAGGAACGAAACCGACTTTCATCGATTTCGCTCCCGAATTCCAGTGTTTATGAGGACACCCTCACGGGCATATTTTCAAATTCTTCAATGTTTATTCATAGAAGCCAGTGTGGCGTTGGCCAGATATTTTAAACTTGGTGAATCCATAGGCCTTATAGTAGTCTGTGGCATCGCTGAAGTCGACATAAAACACGATGCTATCGTTAGGCATTCCATGCAAATTGGTAGCCTTACCCTCGAGCACCTTGCCACCGGTCACCACTGCGGTACCAGTTCCAGCCTCGTCATAATCCACCTCTGCGCAAGAGAATGAGCGCTGGTCGTAGTTCACATCCACCTTAAATTTGAATGCCCAAAACGTATTGCGGTCGTCGAGCCACATCTTAGAAGCATTGTTTTCTACAGTGTTGTAGGTGTAGATTGTGGCTTCGCCAAAATCTTTCACATCATTGCCAGCGTCGTCGACACCAGTCACGGTCACATCCCAGTTACCTGCCATTTTCTGAACAGCAGTACCGCCAGGTTCTTCATTGGTCTCCACACCGCAAGAGGTGAAAGAGAATGCCGAAACGAGAGCGAGAGTGAAAATATAAATATACTTTTTCATATTTCTGTTTCCTTTCTGTTATTTGGTTAAAGTAACTGTAAATGTTCCACCGAAATCGTAAACGAGTTCGACTGTGCCAGTGGCAGGATCGTAAGTGCCCGACAAGAAAACTGGGTTGTCAGGAGTCCAATACCATTCGTCGTATTCCAGAATTTCTATCGAATTATCAGCATTGAGCATGATGTAGGCACCTAATGAGAATGGCTGATCGGCATTTTCAATGAAGCCATCTGCCCAAGAGTAATTGTCGCCCAAATATTGTGGATAGCGACCAAATGCATAGAAACCACCAAGTGCGTCGCTGATGTGATACACATTACCTTCTACTTTGCAGATGCTCACTGGCAGACCGCTGAATTTGCGGGAGCCAAAAGAAGAGGCTGCATCGTAGGCACTTTGGAAATTCTTCTTGTCGTAGACATACACAGTGCGATAAGCCGATGTCGCGAAGCCATCGTCGTTCTTTACTGTATAGGTCAGAGAGTTGATACCGCCTTCATTAGCACTTGCGTGGCCAGTAACAACCACACGGTCGGTCACATCTTGATCGCCAATAGAAGCCTTCACGCCTGGGTCTGTCCAGTCGTCGCCAGCCTGAAGCACAACTTCTTCGTCGCCGAGAAGAACGATGTCGGCAAAGTGGGTAACTTTGGTATCGGTCAACAAGTCGTGGTCGTCGTTACAAGAAGTGAACAAACCCACCGACGAAAGTGCCATCAAACTATATAAAAATATCTTTTTCATAATCGATTGCTGTTTTTATTATTTAACATCCCAGAACACCTTCTCAGAAATCATCTTTGCAGCTGGAGTGTTGGAATTGTAGCTGCGAGAAGCGCTTGAATAAGGCACACGCATTGCAATATTGCCCTTGCCATAATAGTTCACATCTGGAGCGATGAGTTCGCCAGGAGTGTAGGCTGCAGGAGACGCATTGATTTCGGCAGCAGTATGCTTCGACAACTTAGGTACATCGGTGCGGCGGATTTCCGACCAAGCCTCCATATGGTTGCGCATCAGGAATGCCACCCACTTTTGCATATAGAGGAGTTCCAACTTTTGTGGAGCTGCATCCCAACTGCCAGCAGCAGCGAGAAATTCCTCAGCGCCTTTCATATCACGACTATTGAAATCGGCCTTTACAGCTTCCTCATAAGCGTCCTTGGCTGCTGTAGAATTGTTGTTGAAGCGATATTCCACTTCTGCAACGAGGAATTTCAATTCGCTTTGAGTGAAGAGATAGATAGGAGCATCCTTGAACGACTCAACATTGATTGCACTCACGCTGTTGTTTTTGTGAGATGATGGATCGTAGATGTTGCCTTGCTTTGCGCCAGGGAACTGACCTGCCCAAGTGTTGTCGGATGCACGAGGCGACATGCTGTAGGCAATACGAGGGTCGCCTGTTTCACTCATATAAGAGGCGATTGGATAAGCAGCGCAGAAGTTGTTGGTGTTCAATGCAAACTTGGTGTCGTACCAAGGGTTGAACTGCCCTTCCACTGGAGAATAAACATCCCACTTCACATCGCCAGTGAAGAATTTGCCGGCAGCCACCAGAGCCTTAGCCTTGGCGGTGTATTCTGCGGCGTTCACGCCACCGTCGATGAGACGCATATACATACGCAAGCGGAGAGCGTTGGCATAGCCTTTCCATTGGTCAACATCTTTTTGAAGCAAAGGGTCGGTCATTTCCATTGTGGAAGTTTTGAGTGCGGCCTCTGCTTCATCAAGTTCTTTAAGCACTCCTTCGTACACGGTCTTGCCATCGTCGTAAGCAGGGTTTGCGTTGGCGCTACCTTGAAGAGCTTCGGTGTAAGGAGTTTCGCTGGTGTTATCAACGAGCAATTGGAATGCTTGAGCACGCATTACAGCCACTGCAAAAAGGTCGGCTGTGTTGTTTGTCTTGCCCTTGATTTCATGAAGGTCTTGAAGCGCGCCAGCATAGAGTGAGCGATACACGCGAGTGAACAAGTCCTTTGACTCGTCGATGTTCAGCTCTGCAATATCATTGTATTGGTTGGCTTCTGGCATTTGCTCAAAATATTGAGAGAAGAAGCCACCATAGATAAACATTTGTGAGCCCACCGCGTCGGCAACGCTATTGACAGCTGCAGGGAATTGGAGAGCAGGAGTGATATCGCCGCTTGATGGGTAGTTTGGATTATCATTGATATCCAAGTTACAGCTACTCAGGGCGAGAAGGCCAGCAATGGCCGAATATAATATCTTTTTCATAATTGTATGTCCTCTCTTTTAGAATTTAACTTGAACATTGAAACCAAACTTGCGAGAACTTGGTGTAGCACTGTATTCACCGAAGTTACCTTCAAGGTCGTTACCGAAGGTTGATGCTTCAGGATCGATGAATGTGTTGCTTGATGGAGTCCACATCAGCAAGTTGTTGCCGAAGAATGAGATGCTCGCGCCAGTCAAGAATGTCTTAGCAAGCCACTTTCTTGGGAGTTCCCAGCGGAGAACCACTGAGCGGAGTTTCACATACGACTTGTCAACGAGGTCGCTTGCGCCCATATCGCACGCACCGTTGTTCCAGTAGTTATAGAGCTGGGTGGCAGTGACAGGAATATCGTTTTCTACGAGCTTTCCGTCGGGGCCTTCCTTCACAGAGTTAGGAATGATGAATGGGTTGCGGTCGTTGTAGGCTGTTTGGATTGCGTTACCGGTGAAGTAAGAAATGTTCTTAGTTCTTGAGAAGAGCACGCCACCCTTGCGAATGTCGAAATCAACCGAAAGACTCACACCCTTGTAGGTGAATGTGTTGCCCACACCCAGTTGATACAAGTTGTTCATAGAGCCGCATTCCACCAAATCTGGTGTGTTTTGAGGAATACCGTTAGAGTTCACGATGATGCGACCTTGGTCGTCGCGGAGCGCTTGGTAAGCCTTGAAGATACCGATTTCCTTGCCTTCAATAGCGTAGAGGCCTGTGCCACCAGAGAAACCATAGATTTCCACTTCGTCGCCAAGTTCGTCAGGAAGTTCGAGCACCTTATTCCAGTTCTTGGTCCAGTTCACATTGAGGTTCCAAGAGAAGTCGCGGGTGCGAACAGGCACCACTGTAACCATTGCTTCAAAACCGTGGTTGCGAATCTTACCCAAGTTCACATTCTGAGATGTGTAGCCCGATGCAGGGTCCATGCTCAATGTGGTGATTTGCTTGTCGGAATTACGGTTGTAGTAAGTCACGTCAAAAGAAACGCGGTTTTTGAGGAATGCCATATTCAAACCGAATTCAAATTCAGTCGACATTTCAGGACTGAGCTTTGCACTACCGAGCACATTGCCTGAGGTGTAAGCATCAACACCAATCTTGGTGAATGGGAAGTTGGATGAACCCCAGCCTGTAGATGATGCACCAGCCTGACCATATACTGAGTTGGTCATATACACACTTGCATCGTTACCAGTCTTGCCCCAAGATGCGCGGAACTTACCGAAGTCAATCACATTCTTGAGCTCAGGAGTGAAGTTTTCAGAGAAAATCCAACTTGCGGTCACACCTGGATAGAAGAATGAGCGGTTGCCTACAGGAAGAGTCGACGACCAGTCGTTACGAGCCTCCAATGTGAGGTAGAGTTGGTTTTTGTAAGCACCTTCCACATGGGCGTATACACCATAGAGGCGACGCTTCCAAGTGTATTGCGACACTGAAGGAATACCAGCCGAGTTGCTGATGTTGTACCATGTTGGAATGGTGAGGTTGGTGATGCTTGAGGTGTTCGATGAATAGCGGCGTTCGTTGCCGTTGAAACCTGCAAGGGCATTCAAATGGAAGTCGCTATTGAGGTCTTTGTCGAAAGTGAGCATGAAGTCTTGGTTAATTTCACGACGGCGAGTGGTTTCTGTGCTATAGCCACCGGTCATGCTTTCCAACTCATCAGCATAGTTTGGAGTGTTTTTGTAAAGAGCACTATAGTTTGGCGTACCAGTTTCGTGGTGTCCTACACTTGTGTCAAGACCAATGCGATAAGAGAACTTGAGGCTTTGCATAATATCCCAATCGAGTTGGAACTTGCCATAGAAGCGTTCGCTTTCGTAGCCATTCAAGTTGTCGAGAATCAGCTGATATGGGTTGAGCACATTATAAGGTGTGTAGTAGTAGCCTGGAGTGTTGAAAATATTGTCCAAGTCTTTCAATCCTGCAATAGAGATATCGCGAGGAGTTTGCATAATTGAGTTGTACATCGAGCCAGTGCCTTGACCTGTGGTCACGAAACTGTTTTGCTGGAATGCATAGTTGAGCGAAGAACTGAAAGTTACATTTTTCACACGATGTGAACCACGAGCCGAAACGGTCATCTTCTTATAGGTGTCTTTGTTGTAAGGGATGATACCATCGTCCTTTACATGAGAGAACGACACGAAATAAGTGCTCTTGTCGGTAGCGCCGTTGAACGACACACTATTGCTGTAGCGGAAACCTGTATCAAAGAAGTCCTTGATATTGCTTGGTATAGCCTTGTAACTCTTGATTTGTTGGGTGTTGTTGTAGATTGTACCCCATCTCAGGATTGAGCCATCGAACCTTGGACCCCAAGAGCCGTTTTCGTCGTCGGTCTTTTCACCATACCAACCCATACCGAAATCGTTTTGCATCTGAGGCACGCGGAGCACTGTTTCCCATTGCAAGCCGCCATTGTATTCAATACCCACACCCGATTCTTGACGCACACCTTGCTTGGTGGTGATAAGCACTACACCATTGGCTGCACGGCTACCATAAAGCGCAGTTGCAGCAGCACCTTTCAAGATGGTCATACTTTCCACATCATCGGGGTTCACAGCGTTGGCGCCGTTACCGAAGTCGTAACCATTGTTGAGAGCGTCGTCGCTGTTATACACTGCGGTGTTGTTCATAGGCACACCGTCGACCACATAAAGCGGCTGGTTGGTGCCAGCAATAGAACTGAAGCCACGAATAACCACAGAATTTGACGAACCTGGATCGGAAGCACCCGATTGAATCTGAACACCGGCTACCTTACCTGCCAAACTCGACATCACATCGGAAGTGCGAGTCTTGGCGATGTCGTCGCCTTTCACATTTGATGCAGCATAGCCAAGCGCTTTCACATCGCGCTTGATGCCAAGAGCTGTCACCACCACCTCATCGAGGCTGTTGGAGCCAGAAAGGAGCTTTACAGTCAAGCCATCTGCGGGAGCGACCGACTGAGTTACATAACCCACATACGAAACCTGGAGTAATTTTACATTGTTGGGCACACGCATGCTAAAGTTGCCATCGACATCGGTAGCCACGCCTGTACCTCCACCCGAAGGTTGAACTGTTGCACCTATCAGCGGTTCCCCACTGGAGGCGTCAACCACTTGACCCTTTATCAGCTTCTGGGCAGCAGCGCCCACAGCGATAGAGCAAGTGAGAAGTAGCAGTAAAAATAACTTCTTCATACAGTAAAAAAATAAAAAATTAAACTTCAAACATTGCTTTAATCAAAATTTCCCGATAAAAGCAAAAATCTCACAAAAAGGCATTCGCTGCCTTTACTAACTATTTATATCCTTAATTCCGCAACACTATAGTTTAACATTATTTATAAGTGCCTGAG
>JAUNNJ010000120.1 GCA_030531495.1 Bacteroidales bacterium | reverse complement strand
TGGTAAAATTTATAGGAAAAGTGTATTTTTTAATGGCAAAATTTATAGGAAAAGTGTAATTTTGTATTGATAATTTATATATAAAGGGAAATGAATAAGATTGTTTTTGCCACCAACAATGCCCATAAGTTGCAGGAATTGCGCGAAATTGTGGGCGATAAGTTTCAAATTTTGAGTCTGAACGACATTGATTGTCACGACGACATCCCCGAAACCCAGCCGACCATCGAGGGCAATGCCGAGCAGAAGGCGCGCTTCATCAAAGACAAGTATGGCTACGACTGCTTCAGCGACGACACTTGTCTCGAAATCGACGCACTCGGAGGCGAACCGGGAGTCTATAGCGCTCGATATGCCGGCGAGGGCCACGACAGCGAAGCGAATATGAAAAAGGTGCTCGCCAAGCTCGAAGGCGTGCCCATGGAAAAGCGCACCGCCCGATTCCGCACCGCAGTGGCATTGATTTTGAATGGCGAATTCCACATTTTCGATGGTCGCGTCGAAGGCCACATTCTCACCGCAAAGCAGGGCGACAGCGGATTTGGCTACGACCCCATCTTCCAGCCCGATGAGGCCGACGGCCGTTCGTTTGCCCAAATGAGCGCCGACGAGAAAAACGCCATCAGCCACCGAGGCAGAGCCGTAAAAAAACTCGTGCAATTCCTTACGAATCAATAGATTGCTCCAATAAAATCACTATTAAGAAAATTTCTCGACCCATTGCAATGGAAGAAATACAATATGCTCATCGTGGCCCGGCAGAACTTGTGAGAAGATATGTGGGCTTCGTCATCGTGCTTTTCGTCATCGCGTTCGGCACCTCACTTTCCATACGTGCCAACCTGGGCTCGTCGCCCATTTCTTGTCCGCCTTATGTGCTCAGCCTCGTGCCCGGAGCACCGCTCACCATGGGCCAATACGTGATGTGCATGCACATATTCTTCATCTTGTCGCAGATTGCTATGCTCCGACGCAACTACCAGAAAATCCAGCTCTTGCAGATACTGGTGAGTTTCCTCTTCGGCTGGTACACCGACGTCACGATGTGGATGACCAGTTATTTGGTAATCGACAACGACACCCTGCTTGGCTACGCACTCCGCTTGGTAGAGCTGCTCACAGGCGGCGCCATCTTGGCGTGGGGCATTGCTGCCGAAGTGAAATGCGACGTGCTCATGCTTGCCGGCGAAGGATTCCCGCTTGCCATTTCCAAGGTGGTGAAGAAGGATTTCGGCAAGGTGAAGATGTGTAGCGACACAGGCCTCGTGTGCTGCGGCATCATCTTCATGATAGTGTTTTTCGGCCATTGGGACTGGAAAATGGTTGGGCCAGGTACCCTCATCTCCATGTTCTATGTGGGCTACATGGTAAAGCTGTTCAGCCCCCACTTCTCATGGCTCCTCCGCATCCTCGAGCCATAGAAAAACCGTAAGTTTCGCGGTTATAATCGCATTTTTACCGGTTTTTCAACGATTTCCCCTCCCTCTCCCCCTCTTTCTGCAGAGCTCAGAAGAATAAAAGGAAGGGATGAAAGACAAAAACCGAGATAAACCTCCTTTGGCGTATGTGGGTGCTGCACACCCACCGCTTGATTTGTGGGACTACAGATTTTTAAGCGAACTTAAATCTGCCCTCCCACACACCAACCACGCCCTCTTCCGCGAGCTTATCATACGCCAAAGGACGATAAACCACGCCTGCGGCGAAAAACCAATTCGCTTGCCAAATCTGGCAGAAAAACTCCGCGGTTTTTGGTGGGCACGAATTGTTCAAAGTCACGAATTTAGCGTCATCGGCTTGCCGCTTCGCTCCGCGATGATTTTTTGAGGATTTTGCGGGGCTAACATGCCAAAGGCATGTCCCTACTATGTAGGGGTGGGACGAAGCAGAATTATTTATATCTTGTTTATCAAGGTTTTTGTCAGAAATCTAACTTCTAACTTCTAACATCTAATTTCTTTTGAATCCTCGCAGATATTTCTTACCTTTGTTATTAACTAAAAAACTAATTAAAGCAATGAAAATGAAAACGAAATCACTTCTTCTGTTTGCAGTCATGTTGCTCATGTCGGCCACCGCGTCGGCACAACAAGTGAAAATCCTCTCCTTCAACAATAGTCTGGTGGAAGCCAACAAGCAGTACGCCATGTTCAACGCCATGTGCGAAGCCATGGGAAAAGACGCCTTCTGGACCCACCGCTCGCAACTCGGCCGTACGCTCATTTACCACTACAACGACGCCTTCTCCCACCAGCTGCTCAAGTCCGACAGTTGGAACTACATCCTCTTGCAGGAGCAGAGCGCCCTACCCCGCCTCTCGCAGGAAGCATTCATCCAGTCGGTGCTCCTCTGGAAAAAGTCAATCATCAGCGAATGTCGCAACAAGAAAGCCAAAATCATCCTCCCCATGAACTGGCCCTACCGCGACACCCTCGGCACCTACAAGGAAGACCTCGAAAAGCTCAAAAAGAGTTATTACAATGCATCGCGCGACATACCCGACGTCATTGTATGCCCCATAGCCCTGGCGTTCGACGCGGTGAAAACCACCTACGGCGAAGAGGAATGGCGCAAGCTCTACAACGATGAAGTGCACCCCAATATCCGCGCCACCTACATGGGCACCTGCATGGAGTTCGCCATGATTTTCGGCATCGATCCGCTCGACATCACCTATGTGCCAAAAGGCGTCGACCCCGACGTGGCAAAGATGATGCGCAAGATGGCATCGAAAGCCCTCGCCGACTACAAGCGCTACTAATTCTCCTCTTTTAAGTCCACAAGTGCCACAAGCCGTCGGCGACGGCGAATTCAGCCAACCACCATGCAATCGAGTATAGCGAATCGATACGAATCGCAGCTCGGTACTAAGCCACAAGCCGTCGCCGACGGCGTATGATGCGCAAACACCATGCAAGCAAGCCAAAGGCGAAGCGCAGCTTGGTGATATAAGCACACGTCCCAATGGCAGAGCCTCGGAGAGGGTCGCTCGTGCTTACAAATATGATGTGTTATCGCAGACTTTCAGCCCGCATTAGTTGGCTGCGTACTGCTCCCCACAGATACCCCAACTCCCTCACCCCCAAAAAAAACAGATTAATAGACTCATATCCCTCACCAAATTACCACTGATTCTCTCCAAAATTCTTGATTTCGTGCAAAATCCTTAAAAAAAATTCTTGATTTCGTGCAAAATATGTATATTTGCATCTGATTACTAACCACTTAATCATTTTTTAAATGAAACGAAAAATTTATAACCAATTATTGCAATGGAAAAATAAAGAAAAAGGTTCCGTTGCCCTACTGATTGAAGGTGCTCGCCGAGTTGGAAAAAGTTGGATTGTAGAGGAATTTGCGAAGAATGAATATCGCTCTTATATATTAGTTAACTTTGCTCATATATCAAACGCCATGAAAATGGTATTTGATGAATACCTAAACGATTTAGATTCTTTTTTTCTGTTTTTACAGAATGTTGCTGGTATAAAGCTATATGAACGAGAATCAATTATAGTTTTTGACGAAATCCAGAACTATCCTTTAGCACGCCAAGCTATTAAACATTTGGTGGCAGACGGGCGCTACGACTATATAGAAACTGGGTCACTTGTAAGTATAAATGAAAATATAAACAACATTCTCTTGCCATCGGAGGAAAGAACTATATCAATGTACCCGATGGATTTTGAAGAATTTCTTTGGGCTTTAGATGACGAACTTACAATGCCATTTGTAAAACGTTGTTTTGACAAGCATTTGCCATTGGGACCAATGCACAGTAAGGTGATAACTCTTTTCCGCCAATATCTTATTGTTGGTGGTATGCCACAAGCAGTACTGAAATATGTAGAGACAAAAAATTTTCAAGATGTGGATGTAATAAAGCGTGATATTATCAATCTCTATAGGAGAAGCATTAGTAAATACGCTTCCAATTACAAGGAAAAAGTAAAGTCAATTTTTGACCAAATTCCTGGAGAATTACAGAAACATGAGAAACGTTTTCGTTTATCGGCAATAGAAAAAACTGCGCGTTATAGAACCTACGAATCATCATTTTATTGGTTACAAGATGCCCAAATCACGAATATGTGTTATCGTGTAACAGAACCTCAAGTTGGGATGAGACTTAAAAGAGATGAACAAATTTTTAAATGTTATATGCTGGATACAGGTTTGCTCATTTCCCATTCTTTTGATGAAAAAGTTATCCAAGGAGAAGAACTCTATCAGAAATTACTTTTAGACAAAATAGAGATGAATTCAGGCATGCTTATTGAAAATGTTGTTGCCCAAATGTTTGTTGCCAGTGGGCACAAGTTATATTTTTATAGTTGCGCTTCAAGAGAGAGCACAGACGATAGGATGGAAATCGATTTTTTAGTAGAAAAACCATCTCTCACAAATGCTCATAACATTTGCCCTATAGAAGTGAAATCTGGTAAAAACTACACTTTTTCTTCTTTAAACAAATTCATTTCAAAATTCGGAAAACAATTAGCAACACCTTATATTGTTCACACCAAAGATTATAAAGAAGAAAACGGAATAGTGTTTTTACCTATTTATATGGTGCCACTTTTGTAACATTTGATAAAATTTTACGTTTGCCATTAGCTCAAAAAAGTATTTGCATACTATATGCATTTCTCTATTTTTTGTGTAACTTTGAAAAATACAAAAACACAAATTATCCTTTTACTAAATTAATGCCAATCCTGAAACTACTCGAAAGGCATAGAAATCTATTGATAGGATAAATTACTACAGGTCTGTAGGTTTTATATTAAGTTGATAAGATAGCTTTATGAAAAAGAAACAAACAATACAAATCTTCGAAGAAAAGAAGGTGCGCACTGTGTGGGATGACGAACAGCAGAAATGGTTTTTCTGTGTTGTAGATGTTGTCGAAGCTCTTACTGATAGTAAGAACCCAACAGACTACATCAAGAAAATGAAAAAGCGCGATCCTGCACTTGCCGAAGGGTGGGGACAAATTGTCACCCCCCTTTCAGTGCAAACAGCTGGTGGTAGGCAAAGGATGAATTGCACAACACAAGAAGGATGGTGAAGAATGATATTCGATGCCGACAAGGTCGACTCGTAGACTTTAAAAATACAAAAACCGCCCTACAAAATTCTTGATTTCGTGCAAAATGTTTATGCTTACATCTGATTATCAACGCCTTAATTAATATTAAAAAAATCTCATCCCCAAAACCTCGTAGGCCTGTCGACACACCCCCTTGAATCCCCTCTAACACACAAAACCACACATACCTTCTAAAAGTGTTTTTCCTATACTCTCACTTCAAGAAAATATATTGAATATTGTCGAAATTGTGTATTATAGAGCGTTGTACTATTATCCACAACCCTTTAAATTTGCAAGTTACAACAATATTATTTTCTATGACTATTCAGGACAAGTTTGGCATTGCCATTAAGCGTATAAGAAAGCAAAAAAATCTTTCGCAGGAGAAGTTTGCTTTAGAAGCAGGAATTAACCGCAGATATATGAGCGAGATTGAAAATGGAAAGGCCAACGTTACCCTCGACATCATAGAACGTATAACAAATTACCTCAATTGCAGTTTAGCCGATTTCTTCAAAGAACTCGATAACAGTAACACACCAGAACTCTAAAAACACACACAACGAATGATGAAAAAGAAAAAATACACTTTTATTGATTTGTTTGCTGGGTGTGGAGGTCTTTCAGAAGGTTTTTTACAAACAGGCCATTTTAGAGCACTTGCCCATGTCGAATGGGAACTTCCAATGGTAAATACGCTACGATATAGGTTGACTCAAAAATGGAATTATTCAGAAGATGAAGCATTAAAAAGTGTAATTCAATTTGATATTCAAAAAACCAAAGAACTTATAAATGGTAAATGGAAAAAAGACTCTATTGCTAAGTTTGGAGAAAACAACCATAAGGATGTCATCAATGGTGGATTACGTAAAATTATAGGAAGAAAACATGTTAATCTAATTATCGGAGGACCGCCTTGTCAAGCCTACTCAATTCATGGTCGAGCGACAGACAAGGATGGGATGCAAAATGATTATCGTAATTTTTTGTTTGAAAGTTTTTGTGAAGTTGTTGATGCTTTTAAACCAGATATTTTCATATTTGAAAATGTAGCTGGTTTATTGAGTGCTCATCCAGGAGGTGTTCCTGTCAGGGAAAGAATTTATAAAGCATTTTCTGATATTGGTTATATCATAAAAAAGCCAGAAGAATTACCTCAAACCCTTTTTAATGCAAAAGATTTTCAAGTTGCCCAAAACAGACCACGTGTAATTATTTTGGGCGTAAGGAATAATTCGAATTTGGAATTGTCAGAGTTATATGCGTCTATAGAGAATCAAAAAGAATTAGATAAACATAAAACAGTCCGAGATGAAATAGGTGACCTCCCACCATTATATCCGTTAGAAACACCTATATCACACGGAAGAAAAAAAACTACCCATTCTTTAAATCCTGATAAGTCATTGACCTTACATGATGCGAGAAACCATTACGAGCGCGACAGAAAGATTTATCGTCAGTGGGTTGAAAATAAAATGAATAATCTTTCTCATAAGGAAATGATTGACTTTTATTTTAAGATGACAGGGCATACAACTTTATATCAGAAATATAAAAGTTTAGAATGGGATAAACCTTCTCACACTGTAGTGGCTCATTTGTGCAAAGATGGACACATGTTCATCCATCCTGATGCGGAACAAGAGAGAAGTATAACAGTGAGAGAAGCTGCGTGTTTAATGAGTTTTCCTAGAGACTATCAATTTTTAGGTTCTACTCCATACAACTATAAGATGATAGGAAATGCAGTGCCTGTAAAATTTGCACAA
>JAUNNJ010000119.1 GCA_030531495.1 Bacteroidales bacterium | reverse complement strand
GTCTAAGAGTCTAAAAGTCTACATGTCTACGAGGCAACGTGGATGGTGGGGGGGCGTTATCTTTTTTTGAATTTCAGGAATGGGATGATGCCCTTGTGTCTGTTGCTTCTGCTGCTCTTTTCACCGATAGGGGTGGCAGTGCCATCGGCAGTGCGGTAGAAGCCACGAGTATAGTCGTTGCTAAGGTTGATGGCATCGTTGAAGCCATATTCGCGAAGCGCGTCGGCAAAGTCCCACATGGTTTCCTTGCCAGTGCTTTCCACCACATAGTATTTGTCGCCCATTCTTCCCAGAGCGCGACGAATCTTCTTACCGTGGATGTCGAATTCACGAGGCAGCACACCGTCGGACACGAGCACGTGTTGGCGGAAGAAGTCGCCACCATGCTCCATGCAATATTCCATCACATCCTCATCGCGCGCCACGCCAATCACCATGTTGCCGCCAGCCATAGCGCAATAGCCGAGGCGAGTGGTGTCGGAGTCGTACATCTTGCCCTGCACGATAAGCGTGCCGAGGTATTGTGCGTTTCTCGACGATGCATTCTTGTAGTCGGGACCCTGGCAGTAGAAGTATGTCGACTGATCGGCTGCGCTTGGCTCCACGAAACTGATAGCAGCCTTCAAACCGCGCAGTTCGTAGAAATTGAGTTCCACGCCCAGCACCGAGTCGGTGGAGAACACCACCTCTGGCGCCACGGCTTTTCCGGGAGCCTTTTCGAGTCGGGAAATGTTTTCAGCCGAAGTATATGAAACGGGCACGCCCAGTTCCTTAAATGTGCGCTGATAGTTGTAATATTTCACGCCAGCGATGCAAAGGAGCAGTGTGGCAGCCACCGAGCCCACAATCCATGGCCACATCTTACGGGGCTTAGGAGCGGCAGGTGTGCCGGTGGCGGGAGTGTTGTTGTCGAAGCCATCGTCTTCAATGATGATGACAGGAGTTTCGCTTTCGCCTTGCCCTTGCTGGTTGGGCGCCTTGTCCTCTATGATGATTACAGGCTTTTCTTCGAATTCTTCTGTGTAGTTCATGCTTTTTCTCCTTCCTGCTCAACTAAAGCTTTTAATTCCTTCAGCGCCTCCCTCGACGCACGGAGTTTGAATTCCGCGTTCAGGTTGGTGCCGCTGAGTGTCAGCATTTGCGAAGTGAGGTTAATGATATAGATATAGTTTTTGTTCACAATGAGACTTTTGCCCACACGCACAAAAGTGTTCTCCTTCAGTTTTTGGAACACTTCGTCGAAGTAGTGCAACTTGAAGGTCATTTTGTGTGGCTTGCCATTGTGAAGGTACATGTCGGAATAGTTTCCGTCGGCTTGAACGAAAACGATGTCCTCGGTTTGCACCCTTACGAGTTCGTTTGCTGTGGATATTTTAAGCCATTCCATAAATTGAATGTATTCTTTTCGCCAAAATTACACCATTTATAGGAAGTTCACCAAAAAATACGCAACATTTTTTACTCCAGCGCCCAAAAAACCTCGCCCCCCCCATAAAACGCGTGGACCTGTTCTGGCAGAGTTGGCGAGCAAATTGTTTTTGTCATTTTCTTGAGTCCACAAGCCCAAGGGGGCATCCCTCGCCTTTTTTGTTCCACTGAACCCTATTATGTAAAAAAAAATATGATAAAAAAATGGGGGATTTTCGGCAATTCGTACAAGAAAACGGCCACTTCATACAAGATGCCAAAATACCTATTGACAATACAAAAAACAGTACTACCTTTGCAACGTCGGAAGTGATAAAGCAACCGACAAAAAAACAACCAATCTGATTTATCTTAAATCAAAACAATGAAATACACGTTTTAATTAATTTTATTTTTAACTAATTCTTAAATCTGAAGAAAAATGAAAAAGTTAGTTTTAGCAGTTGCAGTATTCGCAACATCAATGGCAATCGTATCTTGCCACACCGAGAACGCAAAGAGCTCTGAAGACAACGCAGCTCAAGTAGAAAACGCAGAAGCTTCAAACGACTCCATCCCTGCCGAAGCGAAGGAAGGCGAAGAAGCAAAGCCAGAAGCAAAAGCAGAGGAAGCAAAGGATGCCAAGGCTGAAGAAACTACCAAGGCCGAAGCACCAGCCCCTGAAGCAGAAAAGAAGTAAACATCGACATCAGCCTACAGCGCTGACCGCAAATAACCATCGCCCCGAGGAAGCACCCACTTTCCCCGGGGCGATTTTTATGTTGGGCGGGATAGGTGATTTTTTCAGGGGCAAGCCGCTTGCCGCTTCGCCCCGCGAAGAATTTAACGAATAAACGAATTTATCAAATTTATCGAACTTTGGGTGACTATGGGCTACTATGGGCGAGGACGCGAATTATCGCTACCGTGGCGGGGCGGTAGCATGTGGGGGTGGGTAGGATGGCGGTAGTAGTAGGATGGTAGTAGAGTGGTGGTAGTATAAAGAATGTTTATTTTTTTGTTTATCGCCTTGTGGAGGGTGTTGGCCTTCCGCAAGGAAGGTGGTGGGATGGGTGCGGGATTTTGTCTGGGAGCTTGCTCACAAGAAAAATCATGCGCTCATACCGCCAGGTGCTTCAGCACCCACCCTCCACAAGGGGTTTATCGTGGTTTTTGTCTTTCTGAAGCCTACGGGTCTACAAGTCTAAGAGTCTAAGAGTCTACGAGAAGACGGGGCGGGGCAGAGTTTGGGGGCGGTGGGATGTGTAATAAAAGTTAACGATGCACCACAATCGCCACATCTATAAGCGGAAACGGCTGATTTCTAAAAAAAATCACTAACTTTGCGAAGTTTTTCTGCTTTTTATGTAGTTTTTTGCACACAGGATTCGTCTATTATGGCAAATAACACAAAAGTATATAGTTAGTACAACAAGCAAAATTAATTATAACTCTCAACAATTATGAAACTCAGAAAATTATTCGCGTTAGCCTTTGCTTTCATTGCAGTTTCATCGATGGCACAGCAGCAAATGCCTGATGTACCAGCCGATACCGCAATTCGCACCGGCAAACTCGCTAACGGACTCACTTACTATGTGCGTCACAACAACTACCCTGAGCACCAAGTGAACTTCTACATCGCACAGCGTGTAGGTTCTATTCAAGAAGAAGAAAGCCAACGCGGTTTGGCGCACTTCCTCGAACACATGGCGTTCAACGGTACTGACAATTTCCCTGGCAACGGCGTGATCGACTACACCCGCACCCTCGGTGTGGAATTCGGCCGCGACCTCAACGCCTACACCAGCGTTGACCAAACCGTTTACAACATCAACGACGTGCCTTCTACTCGCCAGAGCGCTCTCGACTCTTGCTTGCTCATCATCAAGGACTGGTCTAACGGTCTGCTGCTTGAAGGTGAGGAAATCGACAAGGAGCGCGGTGTGATTCATGAAGAATGGCGCCTCCGCTCTTCAGCAAGCCAACGCATGCTCGAGCGCAACCTCGAAAAGCTCTATCCAGGCTCTAAGTATGGTAAGCGCATGCCTATCGGTTTGATGGAAGTAATCGACAACTTCAAATACGACGAAATCCGCAACTACTACAAGAAGTGGTATCGCCCCGACAACCAAGCCGTAATCGTGGTTGGTGATGTGGACGTGGACTACACCGTGAAGAAGATTCAAGAAATGTTCAGCACCATCCCTGCTCCTGCTGCCGACGCTGCACAAGTGGTCGACGAGCAAGTGCCCGACAATGCTGAAGCAATCGTGGTTGTTGACAAGGACAAGGAACAACAACGCGACATCGTGCAAATCATGTTTAAGCACGACACATACCCCGAATCTGAGAAAAAGAGCATGATGTATCTCTTGTTCGATTACGCTAAATGGTGCATCAGCCACATGCTCAACAACCGCATCGACGAAAAGGCTAAAGAAGCCGATTGCCCTTACATCCAAGCTGGTGCTGGCGACGGCAACTACCTCTTCTCTAAGACCAAAGACGCGTTCACCCTTTCTGTTCTTCCTAAAGACGGCATGATGAACGAAGCAGTGAAGGCTGTGACTGTGGAAGCTCTCCGCGCTCAGAAGTTTGGCTTCACCGCCACTGAATATGCTCGCGCTAAAGCTGAATACCTCAGCCAGCTCGAAAAGCAATACAACAGCCGCGACAAAATCAACAACGACCGATTCGGCCGCATGTGTGCAAGCCACTTCCTAGAAAAGGAACCGCTCACTTCTATCGAAACTGAATATGAAATGATGAGCCAAATCGTGCCTATGCTCCCTGTTGACCTTGTCAACCAAATGATGGCGCAAATGATTAGCGCAAACGACAGCAACCTCGTGGTGCTCAACTTCAACCAAGAAAAGGATGGCGCTGTTTATCCTACCGAAGCTGCACTCAAGGGCGCTATCGATGCTGCTCAAGCTGAAGACATCCAAGCATGGGTCGACAATGTGAAGGACGAACCTCTCATCAAGACTTTGCCTGCTAAGGGTAAAATCGTGAAGGAAGCAGAAGACAAGAAGTTTGGCTTCAAGACTCTTACCCTCAGCAACGGTGCTAAGGTGGTCATCAAGAAGACCGACTACAAGGCCGACGAAATCCTTATGTCTGCCGAATCTAAGGGTGGCTCTTCACTCTACGGCGAAAAGGACTGGGCTAACACCGAGCTCTTCGACTACCTCGTGAACTCAAGTGGTTTGGGCGAATTCGACAACACCGAACTCGACAAGGCACTCGCTGGCAAGCAAGCAAGCGTAAGCCTCTCAATGTCGGAATCTTACGAACAACTCAGCGGTAAGTCTACCGTTAAGGACCTCGAAACTCTCTTCCAACTCGCCTACTTGAAGATGACCAACATCAAGAAGGACGAAAAGAGCTACAACAACATCATGAAGATGCTTGAAAACGCTCTCAAGAACAAGGACTTGCAACCTGAAGCTGTGTTCCAGGAACAAATGGAATACACTATCAACAACAAGAACTGGCGTCATGCTCCATTCGGCGTGGAAGAACTCAAGAATGTGAACTACGACCGCATCCTCGCTATCGCTAAGGAACGCACTGCCAACGCTGCCGACTTCACTTTCTACTTCATCGGCAACTTCGACGAAGCCGTTCTCCGTGGCTATATCGAACAATACATCGCTTCTCTCCCTGGCGATGCCAAGAAGCAAGAAAACTACAAGAACGTGGCTGAACGCCCAGCTGGCGTGGTAGTGAACAAGTTTACCAAGAAGATGGAAACTCCAAAGGCCATCGCTCGCATGTACTGGTACAGCACCAAGACTCCTTATAGCCTCGAAAACAGCATCCTCGCCGACGCTGCAGGTCAAGTGCTCAGCAAACTCTACCTCCAAAAGATTCGTGAAGATGCTGGTGCAGCCTACTCTGCTGGCGCAGCAGGTAACGTGAAAATGGTTGGCGACCAAGTGTTCACCACCATCTTGGGTCACTGCCCAATGAAGCCAGAAAAGGCAGATGAAGCTCTCAAGATTATGCGCGAAGAACTTGTAAACATCAGCAAGAGCGTTGACGAAGGTACACTCAACGACATCAAGGCTGTAATGCTCAAGGATGCCGAAACCGCTGACAAGGAAAATGGTCACTGGTTGAGCGTCATCAACATGTACGTGAGCCGCGGCATCGACAACCAAACTGAATACAAAAACATCGTTAAGAGCCTCACTCCTGCAAAGGTGGCTGCATTCGTGAAGGATGTAGTGCTCAAGGCTGGCAACAATGTGGAAGTAATCATGCTCCCTGAATAATCTATCGCGAAGCAGATTTATTCATCCAATAACGCCAAGTGCCCGACTGATTCCTCAGCCGGGCACTTTTTATTATACCAGATAGTGCAGAGCACCTCACCTTAAGGTTTTAACATATTAATCGGCACAACATAAACACCATCATCACGTTGATAGGTCCCACCAACGGCAGTAAGAACCATAAGAAAAGAAGGAGATTTCTCTTCGCTTTTCGTCTCAATTTTCAACTTGAGCGCCTTGAGTGACGCTGCACCCTCTTCTATTAGCTTATCTCCCCCAAGCTTTATTTCAACTGCACCCCATCTCCCATCTTCGAGATGTACAACGGCATCACATTCCAATCCCGCATTGTCACGATAATGCCTCACTTCTCCCTTCAGAGCACCCGCATAGATTCTGAGGTCTCTTACGGCAAAGTCTTCAAAGAACAAACCAAAACTCTCCAAGTCGTTCATCAAGTCGTCGGGGCTGACATTTAACGAACGGCACGCAATAGAAGGATCCACAAAATGCCGGGTGGGCGTACTTCTAATCGATGTCTTGGAACGTATGTTGGGATTCCATGCTGGCATATCTTCAAGTATATACAAGTCATTCAATGCCATCATGTATTCATCGAAGGTCTTCTGGTCCATGGTGCGCTCATTTGTCTGCCGCACATCCTTAACGATTGTAGTCTTGGCAGCCTCTGTCGAGATATGACGTGCATAGCTGCGAAGAATCATTTTCAGCACCTCGGGTCTTTTATTACGGAACCGCTCGTTCTCACTATCCTCGAAAACAAACAGCCCATTATAATAATTCTTAGTAATCTCTATCGATATATCTTTAGGAGCTATTACAGAAATGGGCCAACCACCTCTACACAACAAATGTGCGACATCCTCTAATGTAAAATCACGATTCATGTCCCAAGGAAAACTCTCTGCCCCATTAAAAACATCTTCCAACGAAACCAAGCCTTTGGATTCTTTTGATTCCCACAAACTCATTGGGCGCATTGTCACTGTGGTGATTCGGCCAGCTCCACTATGATGGACATGCGCCTTGTCGGCAGGGGTGGAACTACCCGTAAGGATGTACTTTCCAAACTGATATTCGAAATCAAGATCATCCTTTACATGATTCCAAATATCTGGAGCCTTCTGCCACTCATCAATCAGCCTTGGTTTTTCGCCTACCAACACACCTTTGGGATTCATCCTTGCCATGTTCACCGCTTGATTTGTGTTCAGCTTCACAAAGCTCTTTTGGTATAGCATGCAAGTAGTTGTCTTGCCACAGAATTTAGGGCCAGCCACCACTACCGCACCTGATGTGCGCAGCTTTAGTTCGATTTCTTTCTCTATTAATCTATTGTAATACATACCATTTTGCAGTTATTTTCGGTGCAAAGATAATAAATTCCGTGGATTTTCAATACAAAATTCCCATTATTTTCAATATAAA
>JAUNNJ010000016.1 GCA_030531495.1 Bacteroidales bacterium | reverse complement strand
GCTCCGGGGTGGTATTTTGTGCTATTACGAGTTTTACCGGACAGCAATGATTTCGAAATCGTAATTTGTGTGACGCGACAAATATCGTTGGCCAAGTAATTCGTCACGTTCTCTTTTTTGGTTGGCAATCGTCGTTCTCATGATGGGATGGATATTTCTTGCAAAAATAATGGTTTTTGTTTAAAAAATTGCTTGTATTGAATAAAAAAGTGTGGTTTTTGTTCAGTATGGCGATTAAATTGAATAAAATCGGTGTTTTTTTACGGGGCAACGAGTTTTCGAGGCAATGAGGCTATGGGGTTATGGGGCAACTGGTTTATGGGGGTGGGTGGGAGTCGGGGGGATGGGGATGTGAAAGCGGGTGGGTCGCTTGGGGTGATGAGCGAGCCTCTCGGTGTAAACTTGTTTTTATATATTAATAATAACGCGGCTATTTAACATATATTTGGGAATAATTCTCAAAAATAGGCTTTAAAGTTATGGAATAATTCTCAAAAATTGGTGTTAAAAACATGGAATAATTCTCAAAATCTTTGCTATTTGTTTGAAAATGACTACTTTTGTAGAAAAGAAAAAGAACAAAGATATGTTGTATCGAAAATATGCGCAAAATATTGAGACGTTTTTGAAGACTCAGCCAAATAAGATTCTTCTTGTGAACGGCGCTCGTCAGATAGGTAAATCTTATATTATTCGTTATGTTGGGCAAAAGTTGTTCAGAAATTTCATAGAGATTAACTTGAAAGAAGACAGTGAGGGGGATAGGGTGTTTTCAAAGGTGAATAGTTTGCATGATTTTCATCTCCAACTCAGTTCTTTAGCAGGTGATCGTTTGGGAACCAAAGAGGATACGCTTGTTTTTTTGGATGAAATTCAGAGTTATCCCAAATTATTGACCATGCTGAAATTTTTGAACCAAGAGGGACGTTTCACTTATATTGCCAGTGGTTCACAGTTAGGTGTCGCGTTATCTCAAACGCCATCGGTTCCAATTGGAAGTGTTGCAATAGAGGAGATGTATCCTTTGGATTTCGAGGAGTTCCTTATTGCCATGGGGTGTGGGGCAAACGTTGTAGATGAAGCTAAAAGATGTTTTGAACAACGAGAATCATTATCTGAGGCTTTACATGATTATATGTTGCGCCAATTTAAAAATTATCTTCTTATTGGCGGTTTACCCGAAGTAGTCAACACCTTTATTAGCACTCGGAATATCGTACTTTGTAGAAGGCTGCAACAATACATTCACGATTTGTATAGAATAGACGCTTCTCAACACGATGAAGCGCATAAATTAATGATTCGTCGCATCTACGATATGGTTCCGTCTAATTTAGAGAGCAAGAAGAAGCGCGTAATCATAAAGGATATTGAAGGAAAAAAAGGACATCGCTCTTTTGCCGACTATGCAGATGAATTCGAATATCTTACGGCATCGGGTATTGCATTGGAGGTGAAAGCTGTAAGCAATCCTTCTTTTCCTCTGTTGGAAACTGGAACGAAAAACCTTTTGAAATTGTATCTCAATGATGTGGGAATACTTACAAAGCTGTTGTATGGCAATAATATAAATGCTATTCTGCAGGATGAGCGAAGTGTTAATTTAGGCACAGTATACGAGTCGGTGGTGGCACAGGAATTGCATGCTCACGGATTTCCTTTGTATTATTACGACAACAAGAAGAACGGCGAAGTTGATTATCTGGTTGATGACTATGAAAGTCTTTCGGTTTTACCTCTTGAAATAAAGTCGGGTAAAGACTATAAAAAACATAGCGCTTTAGATAGATTTTTGTCTGCATACAATATAGAGAGAGCCATTGTTTTTAGTAATGAGCGAGAGGTGACTGCAGACAAAGGTTTGGTTTATATGCCAATTTATTTTTGTATGTTTCTCAACCGTGATTCGACAAATGCGGGCGATTTAATAATGCCGGCAATAGCTGCGCCTGAGGTGTGATGGCATGAGATGTGAAAGCGGGAGGGTCGCTCTGGTGATGAGCGAGCCTCCCGCTTTTGTGTATGGTGTGGGGGTGTGTCCCCTGTGTGTGGCGTCGGTGTCCGACGTTCCTATGTTTGGCCGATTGGGGGGGATTAGGGGTCGAGGCGGGCGTCGACTTTGTCTTCGGTGTAGCCCATGAATTCTTCCAATGTGAGGCCTACGCGGAGGCCTGAGTCTACTTCCCACTGCAGGTGGTGGTAGTCGTTTTCGGGATATCCGGTGTTGTTGACGTAGTTCATTTGCACCTTTTCCCATGTGGCCTTACCGTCTTTGGATACGTTGACGCGGATGAGGTATGGGCCAGGGTTCTTGCTGTTGCGCTCCGACATGGCGTCGAATGTGAGGTGCTCTACGCCGTCGATGAATCGGTGATCCCATGCGTGTACGTGTCCGGCAAATACCATGGTGGTGTTCCACTCTTTGGTTTTGTTGAGGAGGAAGTACATTTCTTCGCGGCAGAATGTGGATGAGAATTGTGTGAAGCGTGGACGGAAGAAGTTGGTGTGAGTGAACACGAAGCGGTTTCTCACTTTGAAGTACGCTTCTTCTCCGTTAGGGAGTAATCTTTCGAGGAGTGCACCGTTTTCGATGGCGTCGATTTGCTCTTTGCCCAGTGTGCCCGACGCTGTGTCGAGGAAGATGAAGTGGTCGTAGATTGCCGTTCTGCGGTCGGGTGTGAAGTCGGCGAGAATCCAGAAGTCGTAGTACGATGCCTTAAACACTTCGGTGAACAGTGCCCATCCGTTGCGGGTGATGTCGTGGTTGCCAGGCACCACAAAGAATGGTTTGCCGCCATGCTGTTTTTGCTTGTAGAAGTCGACCACGTTTTTCACAGCTGCGTAGTATTGTGGCTGTGTTTCGGCGATGTCGCCGAGGTGGCACACAAACATGTCGTTGTCGCGTCGTGCAATCTCAAACATTTCGCGCATGCGGCCAGTGTCATAGAGGGTGTGGCTGTCGGCGCCGATGAGGAAAGAGTAGGCTTGTGGCTCGCCTTTGTATATCACATCGATGATTTCGCCTTTTTCGTCCTCTATGAAGTCAAAGTCAAGGTCCTTTACCGTTGTAGTGTCGTATGAATCGCCATATTCGCTCCAGTAGAGCAAACTCATTTTCACGCGGTCGTTCACTGCCGTTCCGGCGAGCAGCACGCCTGCCGGGTCGACTTTGGAGCATGATGTGAAGGCGATGGTTGCCACGCTTGCCACTGCTATTGCGAGTGAACGAAGGCGTGATTTGCGGAATATTGTAGATGTAATCATTACCATACGTGTTTAATACCTAATTTAACGTGAGTTTCATATCTGGTGGCGAGCTGTGACATAGAGCCTGCTGGCCGCACATTTATTTCACCAAAAAGTTTGAGTTTGGTGTGTGGTAGTGGAGAGTAGAATCGTACGCCCCAGTTGATGTTCCAGTTTTCGTAGTAGAAATCGTCGTAGTTGCGGAAGAAGAAGCCGATGTTCCAAGGGTTGTTGCGTCGGCGTATGTTCGCACCGATTCCAAACGTGAGCGTAATTGGTTCGGTGTAGCCGCTTCCCATTGAAGTCCAGTGGATAAGTGAGCCACCAAGTGTCATGTCGAAATAAGAGGTCTGCCAGTTCAGCGATAAGTTGCCGATGTATTCGTTGGCATGATATTTGGTGTAACTGTTAAACATGAGTTTTCCACTGGCGAAGAAATCGCTGTGCTTGGTCCATGTGAAATGGTAGATACCGCGTGCCGATAGGCCTACGAGGTTTTTCTTCATTTGCAGATTTGCTCCGCCTTCCACCGACCATTTGTCGTTGAAATGGCGGGTGTAGAGCCCTGTAGCGCCCATGTAAAATCCCGAAACGGTGTTTGTGCCCACTTGGGCATACGCCACCACTTCGTTGGAATGGATGCTGTCGAATTTAGTTTCGCCGCAGAAGTTGGTTTCCTGTGCCGAAACGCCGAATGCGACGAGCATCGCTGTGATTGCTGTAATGAATTTTCGCATATGATGAGAGTTATTGTTTTGCTTTTTCTGATGCCCAACACATGATAAATGTTGGCTACATCCGCAAAATTAATGAAATTTTAATTATGCAAAAAAATATAGTTCGTATAAAACAAAGTTTTCAACGAATTGTATTAGGCGGCCTTATTTTTAGCTCAATCCCTTGAGCATAGTCATGATGTTGAAATTCTTGTTGCGGTTGTTGAGCAGCTGTTCTATCTCCGCTATTTCCTTTGTGGCTTCGAGTCGCTGTGCCAGTGGAAGGAGCGAGTTGAGAAGTTGCTCGGCCGCTGCTCTTCGGTTCACCAGGCGAATGAGCGCCTTTGCCAGCGCTATAGAGAGCGTGAGTTCGCGTTCGCCCATCGTGTTGCTGATTTTCTTTTGGTAGCGCAGGCTCTTGGTGTAGAATTTCACAGCGCCACGGGCGTTGCCCATTTGCAGGAGCAGGTCGCCCTCGTTTTTGAGCGAGTCGATGAGGTTTTCCAGCGCTTCACGAGTTTTCTCTGCCCCACCCTCGTTGAGCATGGTGGTGTAGAGTTCGGTGGTGTGCTGGTAGTGTGCCAGGATGTTCATTTGGTTGGCACGGTTTTTATAGATGCTTGTCGATGCTTCCACTGCGTGTACGAGCATTGCCGAGAAGCGAGCGCTGTCGCGTTTCACGAGTCGTTCCAGAAGTTTCTGTGCCTTGGTTAGCTCCTTCACTGCACGACTGTTGTCGTCGGTTTGGCTATGCACGATGGCAAGGTTGTAGAGCAGTGATGCAAGAATGGCGAGAAAGTCTTCATTGCGCTTGTTGGTCACTTCCACGAGCACGTTGAGGGCGTTTTCTGCCGATCCCAGTGCCAGAATGTAATCGCTGTTTTTGATAAATGTGCTCATTCTCGCCAGCCATAGCCAACTGTGGAACAGCAAAGGCCATTCGTCGATTTCGTCGTTGAACACGGCGTTGTCGATGCATGAAGCGGCTTCACTGTCGCGGTCGTGAAGCATGAGGTAGCGCACCCACCACACCGTCAAGTCTTGTCGCTGTTGTGTGTTGAGAGAGAGGAAATCGGGTTCGTTGCCGGTCTCCTCTGCCACCGATGTGAGTCTTGAAATATCGGTCTGGAATGTTGGGGTCGATACGTCGATAAGCAGATGCTCCATAATAGCTTGAATTAGATTTTATTCTTTGGTTTCGGCTTCGCTGATGGCTAAGCGCATTTTTTCGGCCATATCGGGGTCGATGCAGTTGGTGTCGCCAGCTGCGTTGTTGGCGAGTGTAAGTGCAGTATTCACGATGTCCTGCATCGTTGCTTTGTCGAGGGTGCGCATTTGTTCTGCGGTGATGCCCGCTTTCAGCAAGCCGCAAATCACACCGCAAGTGAACCCAGATTGCCATCCCAGCCAGTTTTCTGCCACTGGATTAGGGTTGTCGAAGTGCCAATGTTCTTTTTCCACGAATGCATCTATGCCACCGTCGGCAGCGATATAGATGAAGCATGGGCAATAGTATTCGAGGTGGTTGTGATAGGCGTCTATGGCGCTTTCGCCAGGGAAAATGTCGGCGATATCGCGCTCGTGCGCCACAATCACGCTTGACAGTTCAAAGTTTTCGAGAATTGCAGTCAGCACGCGTGTGATGCGGAAGTTGATGCCGTGTTGGAATCCCGGCAGATACACCATCACCGCCTTGCGTTCGGCTGCGTAGCTAAGCAGTTCGTACACGCGTTCGCGCTGAGGCTGCTCAATGGCGTAGAGCGAGCCGAAGAGCACGATGTCGCCCTCGTCGATACGAGGCCACACCACGTTGAATCGGTCGGAATTGGGATACACACCATAGTTCACAATCTTGTCGCCGTTCTCGCCGAGGAAGATAGCCGAAAGTTGTGTAGAGCCATCGGTGTAGCGGTCGATGGATTTGGTGTCCACAAGGTGGCTCTTGAAAAAGTCTACCACGAGGTCGCCCACGCTGTCGGTGCAGCATTCGCTGCAGAATGTGACCGGTAGCCCGGTCATACCAAGCGATGCTGTGGCATTGGCGATTCGTCCACCCACCATTGCCTTGATGGGTTGTCCGTCGCGATACAGTGTGTCGAGAACCGATTCTCCGATTGCAATTATCTTACGCATATATGTTTTTATTGAAATCCTTGATTAAGTCGTTTTCCCCTTTCTTTGGTTGGTGTCATCGGCGACTCTTCTCGCCCAGATAACCGCCGTGGTGCCTGAGTGCATATTGCTGGCGAGTGAAGCCTGTGGCATGCATCGTGTTCACCACCAGCACATCTCCCATCACGGTCATCATTGTGGTGGAGGTGGTGGGTGTGAGGCCCAAAGGACACACCTCTGGAGCGCCGCTGGTGAGCAGACAGATGTCGCTTTCCTGTGCGAGTGGACTGTCGGCATTGCCGGTGATAACAATGAAGCGAAGGTCGGGATAGAGTTCTTTTGCCAGTTGCACCAGAGCCACGATTTCACTGGTCTTGCCCGAGTTGGAGAGCAGCAGCATCACATCGGCAGGCTGTAGAATGCCAAGGTCGCCGTGCTGCGCTTCGCTTGGGTGTAAAAATACCGCTGGCACACCTGTGGAGCAAAAAGTGGTGGCAATGTTTTCGGCTATTTGTCCGCATTTTCCCATGCCCGAAGTCACCAGCTTACCGCCTCGGTTTTTGGCTTCCACTATGAGTTGGATGGCTTTTTCGTAGCCATCGGTTACGGGTATGCTTTCAATCGCGCGGCTTTCGGCTGCGAGAACTTCTCTCATTGATTGCTTTATATCTATCATATCTTCGCTTTTCTTGCTTGCTAAATATAGATGCAAAGTTAACGATTTGTGCTTGATTTTGCGTGATATTCTGTTCAGATTTTTCTCTTATTGTAGCAATTTATTGCTCTATTGGTTCAAAAGTGCATCCGCAAGGGAAAACTTTTGTGGTTTTGAGCATAATTATTCTATCTTTGTATAGAAGCAAACAGCAAACAATCCCTACGATACCTTTATCATGAACAAAAATTCTAGAATATTTTCGTTTGCCGCAGCAGTGGCGCTTTCGTGGAATGTGTGCGCAAGCGCTCAAATGAATGTGGCAAATTTTGAAAATGGTGTAGAGCAAGGCTCCACTATCAGTTTGGCAAGCACCAACTCATCCCTCTTCTCTACCCCACCCTCCGTCATGCTCAATCCGCTGCGCGATGGTATCAATTCTTCTGCAAAATGCCTTGGCGCGGTGAATGTGGCCAATGCCGACTGGTATGGCAATATGGTGAGCCTGAAGCTGACGCAGCCAGTGGCGGTGGACTACGACCATCGCTATCTCACGTTTCTTATGCTTCGCACCGAGCAGCCAAAAGATTTCCGTGTGGGCATCAATGGCTACGAAGAGGCCAATCAGGTGTATCTGGAAAAACTTGCATCAACAGGTCAATGGGAACGTGTAGTAATCGACTTGGCCGAAAAGTTCAACGGACAGACCATCAACGAAATTTATTTCGTGTATAGCTGTAATTGGGATAATCCTCGCACCGGTTGGGGAGAAATCGGCTATTACATCGACGATGTGACCCTCTCCGACCTTGATATTCCAGATGCAGTGGTCGCTGTCGACCCTTCTGTCACTTATCAGACCATACACCATTTCGGCGCCAGCGACTGCTGGATGGCCGATTATGTGGGCAAGTATTTCTCAAACACAGAGCGAGAAAAGGCTGCGAAAATGCTTTTTAGCCGCACTATCGACGCCTCTGGCGCTGCCACCGGTATCGGGCTTTCGAACTGGCGCGTGAATTTGGGCGCAGGCAGTGCATCGCAAGGCAGCAACAGTAATATTGAGGACGAAACTCGACGCGCCGACTGCTTCCTCACAGCCGACGGTACCTACGACTGGTCCCGTCAGGCAGGGCAGCAATATTTTATGCAGAAGGCAAAGGCTTATGGTGTGGAGCACTTTACACTCTTTAGCAACTCTGCGCCAATCTATTACACAAAAAATGGCAAGGCGAACGCCAACAACAGCCTGTTTGTGTCGTGCAACCTCGCTAGCAGCAATTTCCCCAAGTTTGCAAAATTCCTCGCCACCACCACAAAACACTTTGTGGACGAAGGCTACAATATTTCGTTCGTGTCGCCAGTCAACGAGCCACAGTTCGATTGGAGAAACGGACAAGAAGGCTCGCCATGGACCAATGGCGACGTGGCTGGTATGACCCGTGCGCTCAACACCGAGTTCGTCAACCAGGGTCTTACCACTAAGATTATGATTCCTGAGGCATCGTCGCTCGACAAACTTTATAGCGGCTCTTCCTATTCTCGTGGCACTAACCAAATTAGCGCATTCTTCGGCGGCGGCAGCAACGATGTTTCTGGCCTCTCGAATGTGTATCCTGCGGTGGCAGCCCACAGTTATTGGACTTTCAGCACCAACAGCGACCTACGCCACGTTCGCGAAAAGGCACGCGATGCAGCCAAAGACAAAGGCTTAGAGGTGATGCAGACCGAATGGAGCTTGCTCGATGCCGAGCCATCGACCGAAACCGGCTTCCCGTCGAGCTACGACAAGGCCACATACATGGATATAGCCCTCTTTATGGGCAAGGTGATTCACTGCGATTTGGCATTCGGCGATATGCCTGCCTGGAATTTCTGGACAGCATTCGACCGCGAACAATACGGACAGAAAGACCGCTTCATGCTCGTGCGCCTTCGCCCAAGCAATGGCGACGATTATGCGAGTCTCGAAAACGGAGGCACCGTAGAAGCACAGAAAACACTTTGGGCACTCGGCAACTACAGCCTCTTTATCCGCCCAGGCTACAAGCGCGTGCAGCTCGAAGGCGGCGCCGAAATGAACAATATCCTTGCATCGGCTTACATCTCGCCAGAGAACGACAAGCTCGTGATAGTGTATGTGAACACTTCAGGTGTGCGCCGTTACACCAGCCTCCGTCTGCGTGGCATCAACAAAGAAGTGGACAAAATCAGCCGTTATGTGACCAGCAGCACCTCCAACCTGAAACTTTCGGCCACACACACCGCCACCGACCGCATGGTGATTCCGGCACGCTCAATCGCCACCCTCGTAGTAGACTTGAAAGACCCCTTTCTTAAAGGCGATGTAAACAAAGACGGACAGGTCGATGTGAGCGACGTCACCACCCTTATCAACATGATTTTAGGCAGTGCACCAACTGATATTCAATTGGCCGACATCGACGGCAACGGCACAGTCGACGTGAGCGACGTCACCACCCTCATCAACCTCATCCTCCACTAAAAATCACTTCAAGACACCAGGAAGAAAGTGTGCATACAATAAAAGGGATGGACAACTGCTATTTTGTGGTTGCCCAGTTCTTCTTGCCCCAAATGGATTTTTCCAACGAAACACGCTGGCCTATTCGCATGAAAAAAACATGCCTCCATTTCACAATGGAAGCATGTGTACAATCGCTATGTTTTAGACAAAGAATTTTGGGATTCAATATAAGCGATCTGTGCGTTTTCTTTGGTAAAAAGGTTACTTTAAAGAACTACTTACAAAGAATTTTTACAACAGCGATACTGTTGTTGTTTTTTATGTTGAATTCGGGGATTGGCTGTTTCCCCTTCTCTTTTGTGTTGACGCATTGTTGAATTATAGTCTTTTTTTGTGTTCATTTTTTGTTTCTCATCCCTCCATCGAAACGTTACATACTATGGACATAAAAAAAGCGTGAGGAAATGCCACTGTTCATCTTTAAAGAGGCATCGCCAAACGCTTGGGATATATCTTTGAGTTCACACACCCTTATGCCTTTCCACCCTGCTTTGAGGATGGAGTCGGCATAAGAGCTACTTACTACTTTTTGTCCTTCGCACGTGAAAAATAATTGGCGATTTTCTTTAAAGGATAAAAAGCGAAACGCTTTCACTATCATGTTGTTGAAAATGTTTGTAAAAAACTTGTTTCATCACATTTCCTGCCTAAAAAATGCACAAAAAATTCATGCAAACGATTTACTAATTTGTAATGTGGCTGGAATTATATGTGTAAATGCTTTATATTTAAAGATTTCACTTCATAATTAATGAAAAAAAGAGTGGGAACTTCACAGTCTCCACTCCTTTGTCATGAAAAAAACTAAAATACTAAGTTTTTTTGTTTATAAACTACTACTAAAAACGATTGATTATTTCAATATTTTCGCTGACACAGTGCTACCGTCGCTGAATCGGGTAACCTCAATGTTCACACCTTCAAAAGGCTTTTTGCTGCAGTGGCCAGCAAGGTCGTAATACAGCACAGAGGTCACACTCTTGTAACAGTTGACATCGGTCACGCCAGTCACGATGTTGTTGCCGTCGTAAGTCACCTGAACAGCGTATTCGCGAACGAAGTATCTCTCTTCGTAGTTATCATAGCCGTTTGCTTTATTCGCAAATAATGCTGGTGCGTATGGGCCTCCATTCAAATGGAAATAGCCTCGAGCAATGTAGGTGACGGTGACAGGGTTGTCTTCACTGGGCTTGTTGTCCAAATAGATATCTGTTACGCTTGCATCTTGTTCTGGATATTCGTCTGCAATGTTGCAATAGGTTGTTCCCCATCCTTCGCCAGTGATTTCAGGCTCGTTGTTGAGTAGAACCTTTACGCCATCTTTGACGCGCCATAAGCGATAGTAGTATGGAGTTTCATTGGTGTGGAAAGAAGCGATTGCTTTAAATGCAGTGCGGTCGGTGCGGTCACCGTCTTTCCATGTAGCTTCACTTGTACCCACTTCGTCGGTAGTGAGTGAGAGTGAGGGGAACTCGGCGTCGCTATAGTGATTTTCCCATTGACCTTCAGCGGCATAGTAGTTGTTTCCAACTTTCATTTTTCCACAGAACTCTCTTCTTCCGTCAGTCGTTACATCTTTAATATCTGATGGGTTGAAGATATAAGGGAAAACGGTGGTTTCATCTTCTTCAGGAGTGATTTCTTCCACTTCCTCATGGATAATAATAAGTGACCATTGTTCTGCATTTTCGTTTGGTGTCACCACCTCAAATTTATTGGTCGTCAATTCGTGGCTTCCATCATTGTCGTCCTTTACCTCATCATTAGTCAAACAATGATATGCTGCACCGTTTAACCTCGCAAAGAAAACATCGTAATTTACTTCGTTTTCATATCCTTCTTTAATGGTATAGCCGAAAGTTTCGTATGGTTGCTCTGAATACCATGCGCTGCATGTGGTGTAGTGTACGAGTTTGATTCCATCTTCCACATTGCCCTCTGTTGGTAATGCTTCGTCGTCGTAGCGGTGGTTAGGGTATGATATGTTAGAATCTGGATTGTAGTTGATGGTGTAGTGTCCCGAACCGTCGGCGTCAAACGATATGGTTGCAATTGTCTCTGGTTCTGTTTCGTCCTTGTTCACATCACGCAAGGTGACAGTGCGTGTGGTGCCTGCAAGTGATTCTTTATTTGCAGTGTTGAGGGTGAGCGTCAGGATATTTTTGAGGCAGTTTTCATATCCGCGATTTGTTCTCCATCCATAACCTTGTTCTTTATATGCCGAAACTCTTGAGTTGTGTTCGAGGGCGATGTTGAAGTCGGAATTACCGTTGGCAATGTAGAGCCAGCCGGTGAGCTTTTTGTCGTCCTTGTTGGCTGTCGTTTCAAAAGGCATTGTTTTGTAGGTCTTGCTTCTTGGGAACACGTAGTACATGCCTTCATGTCCGCTGGCGCCATCGTAGTTGTAGCTTTTCTTGAAATTCGTAGCCGATTGCCCAGAGAGTGTGAAGTTTTCAAATGCTTGTGCGTCTTTAAACACTGGCGACATGTTCACAGCCCAAATCTCATTGCCATTACCATCTGTCACAGGATATGCGGTAACATATATTTTTTGATTCAAAGCTTGCCATGATTTCAGAGAGTCGCATGCTGATATGTCGATAGAAGAAAGGTGGTTGTTTTGGATTTTGATTGTTTTGAGTTTGTGGTTATTGCTTAAATCAAGTTCGGTGATTTCGTTGTTGTAAAAGTTGAGTATTTCAAGATCCTCAAGGTGTGAAATTTTGAGTTCGGAAATGTTATTGCTACCAAGTGAAAGAATCTTCAATTTTTTGTTGTTTTGAAGATCGATGCTGCTAATTGAGTTGCTGTAGGCACTGAGCTGTATGAGCGAATCCTGTGCACTTACATCGAGTGCTGTCAACTTGTTTTGATAAATGTTCAGTGTTTCAATATATTTATTTTTGCTAATATCCAACGAAGTGATATCGTTTTTAGCCAAGTTGATTGTTTTCAGCAAGGGGTTGTGGGTCAAATCAATATGGGTAAGATTGTCGTTAACTGCGGAGATTATCGTCAGATTTGGGCAGTTGCTCACATCGTAAGTGAGGTCGTCGCCCACAAATTTATTGTCACCGCAAGAGAGTTGCGTCATTTTAGGGCAATCCGTCACTGGTACAATTTCAGTCATTTGGTTAGCACCATAATAGAGGCATTCCAGATTAGCCTTTGAACCTTCGATGTTGATGCTTGAAATTTTGTTTTTTTGCACGAATAGTCGTGTCAACTTGGGGTTGTTTGATACATCAATATTGGTGAAATTATTGTTGCTGGCATACACCCAAAATTGCGAACCTTCTGCTTCTTCTGATGCACCAGTAAGACCGTGGATGGCAGTAAGATTGTTGTTCTGCAGGCGAATGTCCTCGAACTTCTTACTGTTGAGCGTAATCTCGCCTTCAAGGGCGCAATCGTTGGCGTAGAGCTTAATCAATTGCGTGTTCTTTGTCACATCGAGGTGAGTGATGCCAGCGTTGTTGTTACAAATCAGTTGGCGCAATTTTAGGTTGTCGCTCACGTTAAGTTGTGAAAGCTGGTTGTTGTTGCAGTAGAAGTGGGTCAAGTTAGGGAATTTTGAAACATCCAGATTCGAGATTTCGTTTTGTTCGCATCGAAGAATGTAGATTTCTTTATCGCCTTCTAAGTTAACAGAGCGAAGCCCCAAGTTTTGCACATAGATGTATTTCAACTTGGTCATTCCGCTCAGATTCAAATCCTTGTAGCTCTCGTCCAGAGGGTTGGTGAAGGCGTACACCATTGTGGCACTCTTTAGATAGTTCAAGTCTACACGTTCGCCATCAAGGTTCACGAAATGGGTGATTTGGTTGTCGCCCACGCAAAACCAAGTGAATTTGTTGTGAGGAATCACGAACTGACCAGCCAACTGGTTGTGGTCCACGCGCATCTGTCGCAAAGCATCGGCGCCCGTGATATTGATTGATGTGAGCTGGTTGTAGGTGGCGAACAGCGCGTAGAGCTTCTTGTTGGCCGAAAGGTCGAGCGATTCAATTTGATTGGAGTCGCATGCAAGATAGTGGAGATTTTTGAAATTCTCAACACCCTGGAGCGAACCGATTTCAGATTTGGTACACAGAATCGTGTCGATAGCCGCAGCCTCTTCTTCTGTGAAGAAGTCGGGGTTGGCATGTGTGAGTTTGGTTGCCACGAAATTCCTGAAATTATCATCGGGGAATGTCTGTGGATTAATCAATACTTCTTGAGCTTTCAGTTGCGCAAATAGCGATAGCGCAACAAATAGAGTAAAAATTTTCCTAAACATTTGTGATGTTTTATAGGAAAGGCCGAAGTCTTTCTGGTTGATGTTTCTCATTCCCCCTTTGAAACAAAACTATATTCCTATTATAAAAAGCAAAAGCGTGAGGAAATGCCGCCATCATCTTTTATCGGCATCGCCAAACGCTTTGGGATATTTTTCTATGCAGCTTGCTCTCGTCGCTTGCCACCCTACACCAAAATAGCAATAGTATGCACAAGTCCGCGAGAGCGATTCTTGCTACTTTTCGTCCTTCGTACGTTGAAAAATTGGCGATTTTCTTTAAAAGGATAAAAAGCGAAACGCTTTCACTAACATGTTTGTGAAAAAACACTTGTTCTAAAATAATCAGAAACAAGCCATTTTCGCACCCAAAGTTACTAAAAATTACGACTGCGTGATATTTTTTCGAAAAAATAAGGTAAAAAAAAAGTATGCAAACGATTTACTTACTTGCGTAATGATGCGCAACAACGCACCTGACTTGTGATGCTTCATTGTCGTAGGAGGTGGGTAAATCCAAAAATAAGAGTGGCGACTCAATGCTTGAGCCACCACTCTCGTCAGGAAAAAACAGATAAAATTAATTATCTCAGTATCTTTGTCGACACGCTGCTGCCGTCGGTGTATTTAGTGACCACGATGTTCACGCCGCAGAATGGCTTTGTGCTGCTGTGGCCGGCGAGATCGTAGTAGCGAATGCTGCTCACCTGTTTGTCTGCCACATCGCTCACACCTGTCACCACATTGTTCCATTCCACGTCAACGAGGGCTTCAGCCACATAGTAGTAGGTGGTTGCTGGTGCTTTCTTCATGTTCGCAGCGCTGGATTTCGGAGAGGCCTTGTAGTAGGCGCGTGCAAGGAAAGAGGCTTTCGGAGTAGTTGCCGATGAGCCAAATGTGCCGCTGGTGTAAGGGAACACGGTGCCTGATGCGTTGGTCACGCTCAACTGCTGACTTCCTACTTCCTTCACTTCCGCCGCATGGCTTGTGAGGTCCATGTTCTTGTAGAACATGTAGTCGTTGGCACGGCCTAATAGCTCAGTGTGTTCCTCATCCTCGCTGTCGCAGTTGCGCCACACACGGTAGCCGCCCGACTGGGTGGTGAAAGCATCCACGCTCTGCATAAACCCAAGGTTGAGCAAGCATGAATAGTAGCGGCTGCCTTCATGGAATGTGTATTCCGACTTGGCGAGGTCGGTGGATTCTATCGTGATGATAGCCTTAGGAACCACCACTTCGTTGGTACCGTAAGAGTTTTCGCCGTAGGGAGAGATGACATGCATCCCATACACGTAGCGGAGCTCATTGCTTGCCTCGCCTTGTTCGCCGAATTCAAGGTAGTATGGTAACGAGAGCGTTTCGTTTCGTCCGATGATGAATTTTTCCACGATGTTGCCATAGCGGTAGAGCGAGTGGTACTTGAATGTGGTGTTGTAGAATTCGCTGTGTTCGGCAGCCACGCCCTTAGGCAGGTTGAGCACGTGGTGGTCTTCGTCTTCGCTGTTGATTTCGTCGAAGGTATAGCCCACCACATTTTGGTCGGCTTTCCAAGCGCTATGGTCGGTCACGAGAGTCACTGTTGTGGTCGCGGCATACACTGGCACCACGAAGTTGTTGGCAAAATGGTCTTCCTTCACGCTGTAGGTGTAGGTGCCAGCCTTGTCGCCACCGTCGGTTGTAGATGCGGCGAAATAGTCGCACACTTTGATGCCATCGGTCACGACACCATTATTTACAGTAGGCACATTGTCCCAGCGGTTCTCCTGGTTAGTGTTCGCAGCCCATGAACCGTTAGGGTAAGCGACGGTATAGGTGTAGTAGGCATCGCCTTCTGCTGGCTCTACGAGTTGGAGCGCCACTGTAGCCACAGTTGTTTCGTCGTCGCTGTTCGCGGCTTTGCGAGTGATGGTGTATGTGTTGCCATCGTAGGTCTTGTCGCCTTGGTCAAACACGCCATCGAGTGCGATAGTGTTCTTGTAGGTGTTCAATTTTTGCTCTGGGATGAAAGTGGAGCGATATTCGCCATCCATCCAGAATGTGGCAGAAGGATATCTTGGAGTGATGATTACTTGCAATAGCGCATCCATCGTTTCTCCGTCATATCCTATGTATCTTCGACTTCCGTTAGCGTTAGGGTCTGCAAACATTCCATAGTTTTTGTTTGCAAGATGATTGATGTTGTAGGTGAACGAGAACTTTTCTGGAGCATTGTCAATAGGGAGGTAGAAATAAGTGACACCATCGATTACCTTCGAGTACACGCCCTGTGTTTCAATCTCCACCACATTGAGTTTTTTTGATGCATCGTTCACAAATGTTTCCTTCTTTCCGAGCCCGTCGGGCACTGCGGCGTCAACAGGCATTTTCACCACAAACCACTCCTTCACACCACTGCCGTCGGCATCCACATTTTCACGAGTTGCGGGCATGGTGCGTGTTTGGTTTGTTCCGCCCCATCCATAGCCATCGTAGGTGTCGTTATGGTAATAAGTAATGTCGTAAGGAATTATGCAGTCAATTGTGAGAGGTGTCGCATCCACTTGTATGAGATGGTTGTTTTGTGTGTGCAGTGTTTTCAGTTTTGTGTTGTTGCTTACATCGAGGGCGTAAAAGTTGTCGTCGTTCACAAAAAGTTCATTCAAGGAGGTGCAAGTCTCCAAACCCTTGATTTCTTTTAAGCCCTTGTTAAAGCTGACGCAGAAGTGTGTTAGTTGTGTCAACCCTGTTACATCCACATCGGTCAGCATGTTGTGTGCGGCCGTGAGACTTGTGATGAGTGGATTGTTTCTTAAATCCAATTTTGGGAGTTTGTTATGGTTGGTTTTTAGTATCTCAAGTTTTGTGTTGTTGCTCAAATCTATAGAACTGATGTCATTTGAGTCGAAAGTTAAGTATTTAATTTCTTTGTTTTTACTTACGTCCAACGAGGTAAGGTGATTGAATTGGCAATATAGCAAAACCAGCGAAGTGTTCTTGCTCACATCCAGTGATGTGAGTTGGTTGTAATAGCATGTTAAAGTATCCAGTTTCGTATTATTGCTTATATCCAGTGATGTGAGTAGGTTATTGTCGCAAGTGAGTATTTTCAAGTTTGTATTCTTACTTACATCGATTGATGCAAGTTGATTATCATAGCATGCCAATGTTGACAATGCTGCATTGTTACGCGTATCCAGAGATGTGATTTTGTTACCTCGACAGTTTAACTCTGTCAGAGCTGTATTTTTACTCACATCCAGAGAGGTAAGGTGATTGGCTGTGCATTGTAATATGGTTAATGCAGTGTTTTTGCTTACATCCAGTGTGGAGAGTTGATTTTCGTTGCAATAAAATGAGGTTAGTGCTGTGTTTTTCGTCACATCAATTGATGTGAGTTTGTTGTCTCGACAATAAAGTGTGGTCAGTGCAGTATTTTTTGTTACATCGAGTGAAGTCAGTTGATTGCTGTAGCAAGACAGCGTCGTCAATTTTGTGTTTTTGCTTACATCTATTGAAGTGAGTAAATTTCCATAAAACACAAGAGTGGTTAATGCTGTATTGTTGCTCACGTCGAGTGAGGAAATTTTATTGTCTCGGCAGTTCAAATTCGTTAATGCGGTGTTTTTTGTCACGTCAAGTGATTTGATTTGGTTATTTCCGCATTGGAAAATGGTAAGATTCAGATTGTTGCTTATGTTTATAGAAGTCAATTTGTTGGTGTAGCAATATAGTTGTAGCAGTGCTGTGTTCGTTGAGACATCCAGTGATGTTAACTGATTTGCGTAACAATACAAATAGGTGATGGCGGAACATCCGTTGATGTTAAGAGTTTCAAGTTTGTTGTTGTAGCACGAAAGATACTTCAGCGCTTTATTGTTGCTCAAATCCAGTGAAGTGAGTTGATTCTTGCTGCAATTCAGATAGCGTAGAGATGTAAATTGCTCAATGCCTTTTAAGTTGGTCAGTGATTTGTTTACAAGGTTTTGCCCGTTGCTGTACCAGTCTGTTTGGTTTGCGATGATGGCGTTGGTGAGTGTTCCGCCTTCGGCGACACCGGTTCGCTGTGTGATGAATGCTCTGAAATTGGGGTCGGGGAAGTTTTCGTCATTGAGCACTACGTCGGCATGCGCCATTCCCAGAGATAGGAAAGCAAGCAGTGCTGCTGTCAATAGTTTTTTCATTTTTCCTGATCAACGTGCTTCTCATCCCCCCCTTGAAACACTCCTTTATTTTGGTTATAATACAACGAAAGCGTGAGGAAATGTCACTGTTCATCTTTAAAGAGGCATCGCCAAACGCCCTGTACGAAACTCACAGCTCACCCTCACGCCCTATATATTTGCCCCATCCTAAAGAGTGTTATATACAAACGCAAGCATTTCTTGCTGCTTTTGTCCTTCGTACATAGAAAAATTTGGCGATTTTCTTTAAAAGGAAAAAGCGAAACGCTTTCTGAATATTATGTCGTTGATAAATCCTGTCTATTCCACCAGTTTGGACTGATAAATGGATTTCATCAACAAAATTATACATATTGCGCCACATTTTGGTGTGTTATGCATAAAATTACGATTTGTGTTTGGTATTTTTAACAAATTCTCGTATTGGATGGTTTGCTTAAAAATGCAATATTCTGATTGCAAACAGGTGGTGGGATTTTTTAGATTTTTTTTAAATTTCGGGATTGAGGCGAAAAGTGGGTTGCGTAAGGGCGTTATTTCAAATAATATCCTTACCTTTGTAAAAACTAACCAAAAACTCATTTTTTTACTCATTTGTCATGGACAACGAATTGAAAATCTTTTGCACCAATATCGGTGAATATGTTGATGTAGAAGGTGGCGAAACGCTGCAACATGTGTACGAACGTATTAAAGAACGTATCAAATTCCGTCCCATCAGTGTGATGGTGAACAATCGCGACAAGCATCTTGCTTATCCTCTCTATGGGCCGAAGCACGTTGAATTTATAGATCGAAGTTCCACCTCTGGACGCCGCACCTATACTCGTTCGTTGGTCATGATTCTCCACAAGGCCACTAAGGACCTTTTCCCAGATGAGCGACTGGCCGTACCTCATGCTATTGGCAAGGGCTATTTCTGCACCTTTAAGCACAACCACTCGCGCGTGTATGGCGCCACTGTGAAAGCGCTTAAGCAGCGTGTGAAAGAAATTATTGCAGCAGATATGCCTTTCATCCGCCACGAGCGCCCCACTATTGAAGTGCTCGATATGTTCCGCAAGCGCGGCATGAACGACAAGGTGCGTTTCCTTTCTTATTCAAAGCAGCTCTACACCGTTTATTACGAACTTGACAATATCATCGACAGTTTCCAAGGTCCTTTGGCTCCAACCACTGGGCACATCGACACCTTCGACTTGGTGCCTTATAAAGACGGCATGCTGCTGCTCTGCCCCGATTCCGAGAATCCGAGTGTGCCAGCAAAAGCCGGTAAGCACGAAAAGATTTTCAATGCTTTCATGGAGCGCAAGGCCATCAACCACATTATCAATGTGAGCGATGTGAGCGAACTCAACAAGGCCATTAAGGCGAAGCGTGTGTCGGAAATTATCAATATTGCCGAAACTATCCACTCGCAGGTGCTTAGCGCCATTGCCACTCAAATTGCCGACCGCTTCAAGCGAGGTGGCGCGCGCATTGTGCTCATTGCAGGTCCTTCGTCGAGCGGTAAAACCACATCGACCAAACGCCTTGCCACACACTTGGTCACCAAGTTCTTGCGCCCAAAGATGATTTCGCTCGATAACTATTTCGTGAACCGTGTCGACACACCTCTTGATGAAAATGGTGAATACGATTTCGAAAATATCCACACTGTGGACCTCGCTCTCTTTAATCAGCACATGAAAGAACTGCTTGAGGGCAAGGAGGTGAAAATGCCTACCTACAATTTTGAAACAGGTAAGCGTGAATATCGTGGCAATACACTTCGACTTGAGGCCGACAATGTGCTACTGCTTGAAGGTCTTCACTGCCTCAACCCCGAACTCACCCAGTTCATACCTGAAGAGCAAAAGTTCCGTATCTACGTATCAGCACTCGCAACACTCAACATCGACGACCACAACTGGATTTCAACCAGCGACTGCCGCTTGCTGCGCTGCATCGTGCGCGACTACAAGAGCCGTGGCTACAGTGCACAGGAAACCATCAACCGCTGGCCACGCGTACGCAAGGGCGAGGAAAAGTGGATTTTCCCATATCAGGAAAATGCCGACGCCATCTTCAATTCAAGTATCGTGTGCGAATTGCCAGTGATGAAGCAATACGCGCTTCCAATTCTCGAACAAGTGGCGCCAAATGTGCCAGAGCATTCTGAGGCTCACCGTCTGCTCACCTTCTTGCAGTGCTTCGAGCCCATCAGTCCACGCGATGTGCCCAAGACCAGCCTCTTGCGCGAATTCATGGGTGGCGGCGCCATTTAAGAAGTTGTACACAAGAAAAACATATAGGGGCTCAGGATTTTTCCAGAGCCTCTTTTTTCGCCCCCCCCCAACCTGCCTGGCATGGAATCTTTGGAAAAAAGGTGGGGGTAGACTCACAAAAACCGAGAAAACCCCTTGTGGAGGGTGGGTGCTGAAGCACCTGGCGGTATGAGCGCATGATTTTCCTTGTGAGCAAGCTCCCAGTAAAATCTCGCACTCATCCCACCACCTTCCTTGCGGAAGGCCACCACCCTCCGCAAGGCGATAAACAAGATATAAACATTTCAATACTACCACCCCACTTCGGTAGGGACATGCCTTTGTCATGTTAACCCCGCAAAATCCCAAAAAAATCATCGCGGAGCGAAGCGGAAAGCCGATAACCCAAAATTCGATACATTCGCTAAATTCGTGACCCCAAAAACCGCCGAGCTTTTCTGCCAGATATGACAAGCAAATTGGTTTTCGCCGCAGGCGTGGTTAGTTTGTGGGAGGGCAGATTTAAGCCAAGCTATGGCTAAAGGGGACGGTTCTTCTTAGCCATTTTTTACATTTTTACGTCGGAACTTTTGTTGTTTTTTACACTTTTACGTCGGAACTTTTGTAAAATTCTACACTTTTCAGGCGGAACTTTTTGCTTTCATCATCTTTTTTTCATAATTTTGCCAAAGGAAATTTGTATCTAATTTATGGAACGAACGCAAATAAATCAATTGATTGAGTGGAAAAACCGAAAAAACAGGAAACCGCTCATTTTGCGAGGTGCAAGGCAAGTTGGCAAGACTTGGCTGATGAAAGAATTTGCTGCAAGATGCTACGACGACTTCATCTATCTTAATTTTGAAGATGATGAACCGATGAAAGCGCTTTTTGTCCAAGATTTCGATATGGAGCGCATAATATCTACAATAGAATTATATTCAGGAAAACATCTTGCCCCCTCAACGCTTCTCTTGCTCGACGAAATTCAAGAAGCTCCACGCGGTGTGACCTCGCTTAAATATTTTTGTGAGAAGCGACGCGACCTCCATGTGATAGCTGCGGGGTCGTTGTTGGGTATTGCCAATAATAAGAATGATTCGTTTCCCGTTGGCAAAGTCGATTTTGTTGATGTTCACCCAATGTCGTTTATAGAGTTTCTTATGGCAGAAGGCCAATCTTCGTTGGTTGATTGCATTCAGCGCAAGCAGTGGGCGCTTTTGAATCCTCTTTCGGAGCGAATTCGCGATTATTTACTGAAATACTATTATGTGGGTGGTATGCCAGAGCCAGTTCAAGCATATATTGACACGCGTGATTTCACTGAAGTGCGGCGTGTGCAAAATGCAATTCTCGACACTTATGATAATGACTTCTCTAAGCATGCCCCTACTGCAGAAGTGCCACGCATACGCATGGTATGGAATTCTATCCGCAGTCAACTTGCGCGTGAGAATAAGAAGTTTATATTCGGCACACTAAAGCATGGTGCAAGGGCGCGAGAATTTGAACTTGCTATTGAATGGCTACGCGATGCAGGGCTTGTGTATAAGGTGAATCGCACAAAAAAAGGATTGCTCCCGCTTTCGGCATATGAAGATTTTTCCGCTTTCAAATTATTTATGCTTGATATCGGGCTCATGGTGGCCATGAGCAAGCTTTCGCCCCAAGTGATGATTGACGGGAACGCTTTGTTCCTTGATGCGAAAGGCGCATTTGCAGAGCAATATGTGCTACAACAGTTTAAGGCCTACGGGCGAGATTTGGATGTGTATTACTGGTCGGCAGAAAACTCTTCGGGCGAAATCGATTTTTTGCTACAAGTGGCTGATAAAGTCATCCCTGTAGAAGTGAAGGCTGAAGAAAATTTGCGTGCCAAGAGTTTGCGCTTGTTTGTCGAAGCTAACCCCGGGCTGCATGGTGTCCGCTTGTCGATGTCGCCATATCGAGATCAAGAATGGATGACTAATTACCCATTATATGCAGTTTCTTGTATTATTTGATAGTGGTCTTTGTTTGACAATGCCGCTTAAATAATTGTTATTGATAACATATAGTACCTATTAGATTAATTCAAAAAGATATGAGAAAGATATTTTTGGCTTTTGTGGCTTGCTTTGCTGTGTCGGCTACGGCTGCTGTGCATGTGAGCCCTGCGAATGAAAACATTCAGTACACAGGTCGTGTGAATTTTACTAATCCCGAGCGTCCCTATTTTGTGTATCCGGGCGTGCAGATTGCCGTCAACTTTGAGGGTACGGGGCTTGCAATGGAGGCAAAACCTAACAGTGGCTACTTTGTGGTGGCTGTTGACAATCTTCCCGTGCGCAAAATCTTTTTCTCTCCTACCGATTCGGTGATTACCCTTGCCAGCGGACTGCCCACTAACGAGGCACACACCGCTCGCGTGTATCTTTGCTATGAAGGTTATGCCAAGAAGCCAGAGTTTCGCGGTTTCCTTTTGGAAGGCGACACCCGACTTGTGGCTCCTCCAAAGCGTCCGAAGCACCGCATTGAGTTTATCGGAAATTCCATCACTTGTGGCTATGGCAACGAGAGCCTGAACAAAAAATGTGGCTTTGCAGATTCCACCGAAAACCACTACCTCACTTATGCTTCACTGCTGTGCCGCATGCTCGATGCAGAGGAGCATTGCACCGCTCGCTCAGGCATTGGAGTGTATCGCAACTACAACGGCAAGCGCGAAGGCGATGCCGACAACATGAGCGACTGGTACGACTATACCTGCCTCTACGACGCTTCCCAAAAATGGGACCACAGCAAATTCCGTCCAGAGGTGATTTGCGTGAACTTGGGCACCAACGACTTGAGCACCAAAAACCACGATATCAACCTATATAAAGCAGCTTATCGCAAATTCATCTTGCATCTGCACGAGGTGCAACCACAAGCCAAGATTGTGATGCTCACAGGTTCGATGCTCTGGGGCGACTATTTGAAAGAGCAAATCAAGGTGCTCGACGAGCTGCAGAAGGAATTTACAGCGCAGGGCATTGCCACTTACCGCTTCGACATGACAACTCAAGACGGCACATTTGGCTACGGCGGCAGTTGGCATCCATCAGCACGTCAGCACGAAATCATGGCGGGTGAACTCCTGCCCCTCCTCAGCCGCCTCCTCAACGAATAACAGAGCGCTCAAATATGTAATCAATCGGTCGTAAGAATCATGGGTGCAGTCATGCATTTCCTGTTCTTACGACCGATTTTGGCTCTGGCGGAAAATACTGAAATCCTCGGTTTCCCCGAAATTTGGAGTGGCTAAATGGCTGATGCGTGTGTGTTTTTTTGGGAGAAATTGGCGAAAGTTTGTAAATTTGCAGTATGGGCGACGATAAGATTACAAAATACTGTGGTGTGATTGATAAGCCGTTTCGCTGTGTGACGGAATTGCAGTTGCGCTACAACGACTACGATATGCAGGGCCGAGTGAACAACGGCACCTATTATAATTATTTCGACCTTGCTAAGATGGATTATTTCCGCAAGGTAAGGAATAAGAAGTTTCACTGGGAGGATGTGAATGTGGTGATGGCAAGCGCGAAAACAGATTACTTCGTGCCCATCAATTATTACGAGCATATTGTGGTGCTCACGCAATGCGTGCATATCGGCACCAAAAGCCTCACGCTGGTGCATCGCATCATCAATGCCGACAACCAGGAGGTGAAATGTCAATGTTCGCAAGTGCTGGTCTACATCAATCGAGCGACCACCACCACCGAACCACTCCCCTCCATCTGGCGCACTGCCATCGAAAATTACGAGGAGGGCATTACTGGTGATTGATATCGGGATTTGTTTTTCCCAGAAAAGATGCTTTGACGGCGATGTATAGAGCAATGTCCACTAATATGAACCTCGAAGCATGAATGTTAAGAAAACGTCATCAAGTAAAATCATTACTAAAACAATGAAATATACTTATCGAATCTATACGCTTGTTGTTCTTTTTCTCTCAACTATATGTTGTTTTGCCAATGAGCCAATAAAACGGGGGCATTGGCAGGTAAAACTTGAGGTTGCATCCTATAATAGCATTGATTGGGAAATTGAATGCGGAATCAATTATTTCCCAGTCGAATATGCGGGGATTGGTTTGAGTTTTTGTGGTTTAGGGGATTTTGGCAATACCGCTAAATCATTTATTCACAATGGTATGGTGTGGGAAACAGAAGACCTGCACGATGCAATATTGTTTAAATGTGGAGTGCAACTGCAAAGCCCCGTGGTTTGGCAGAAGAGAGATGGCTCAATTCGTTTGAGAATTAAAGAAGACTGTGGTATTACACTTCCTGTTCCCACCAACAAAAATTTAAAGTATAGCGCTGTCCCAAACATGTCAGGGGTTTATGTAGACCCCAGTGTGATGTATTCTAAAAACACAGGTGCAACAGCATGTTTCTTCCACTCAAAAACATCTTTAGTCGTAGAATTTGGAAAATGGTCGGTTTGGACGGGGTATTCTTGGAGCAATCTTGATGTTTACAGTTCTGTACGAAATGTGAGAATTGATAACGAATTTTTGGAATTGCCATCAAAGAGACAGATGCATGGCATCAATATAGGCGCAGGATATAAATTCTAAGCACTGCCAGCCCATTAACAACCATTGATTTCTTATATTGGCCCACAGAGATTCGTGAAAAGTCATTAAATTTGCAAATAGAATTCCTCGAAAAAAATCTGGAAGAAATGAAATATAGACTTTTTTCTTGATTTTGGTCGTAGTGGCTTCATTCTTGACCTGTGATGTGAACGCCACATGGATTACTATTGATAATTTCATTTACGATGTGGCTGGTGATACTGCTATTGTATATAGCGGAAAAAGTTGTAGTGGTGCCGTCGTCATTCCAGGGTCGATTATTTGCAACAACAGACCTATGCCGGCATGTGCGACGAGACCAAACGTCAGGGCGTTGACCGCATCACGCTGAGGCCAAAGCCACAGTCTCTCTGTGTTGTCAAGCCACCGGAAAATTACACAGGGATGGTTAAAAATGGACTCTCTCTTGGTTGTCATTAGGATTTTTCTTCCCTTATTCCAATCCCTATTTGGAATTCCGTTGGAAACAATCCGCTTTACAGGAAGATATAGGCTATCAAGCTGCTAATTGCCCTGTTTTTGGAATTCAAAAGCATTATTATCTCGCAATTTCCAATAAAAATCATTAAAATATTGGAATTTTCCAAAAGTAATATTGGAATTCCAATGGAAAGTATGCATCTTTGCAAAAGATTTAGAAAGCATCAATGTTATGATTACAGCAGAAGACATACGTAGGATGGCAGAACGAGGGGAGTCCTACAATGTAGATTTCAAAGTTTCCGTGCCTCAGAAAGTACGTGATATAACGGAAGAGGTATGCAGCTTCGCCAATGCAGCAGGTGGCTATGTACTTATTGGCATAGATGACCACGGAACAATCAAGGGCACTACCATAGATAATTCCAAGCGGTCAGCAATCCAAGGCTCTATCGGTGAGATCTCACCAGCGCTTCACTGCGAACTGTACCCTGTAGAGGTGGATGGAGCAGAGATTTGGGTTGTGGAAGTTCCTGCCGGAAGACAAGTGCCATACTTCTTTGGAGGCAGTGTCTTCGTTAGAGAAGGTGCCAACAGCCAGAAACTCACGAATGTGGAAGAAATCCGAGAGCTGTTCCAGCAAGCGGAGAAGATATACTATGACTCGATACCCAACAGAAAGTACAACATCTATGACCATTTGGATGCAGACACGTTGAAAGCATTCAGGCGTGAGGCTCATATTTCCAATAATGTGGATGACGAGCAGCTGCTTGAAAACCTGCAGGCATTTACGGAAAATGGCGATGTAAAGCGTGGTGCTATACTGTTTTTTGACAAGCAACCAGAGAATCTATTCTTTCACGCTGTGGTCAGATGCACCCAGTTCAAAGGAACAGACAAGCTGCATATCATTGATGACAAGACTTTCGGCGGACCTCTAGTTGCCCAATACGAGCAGGCTCTTAGCTGGCTTCAGGACAAGTTGATGCTCGAATATGAAATCAAAGGTACAGGGGCACGTACAGAGAAGTGGGAAATGCCTCTTGATGTATTCCGTGAGGCATTGATAAATGCCCTCGCCCATAGAGACTACTACGAGCAGGGAGCCTTCACCAATGTGGAGATGTACGATGACAGGATTGAGATAACAAACCCAGGAGGACTTCTTCCTTTGGTCGCAAGACATTTCGGCAGGAAAAGTCTTTCTCGCAATCCATACATTTTCAGCCTGTTCATGCGAATGAACCTTGTTGAGCATGTCGGCTCAGGCATAGCCAGAATGCAGGAACTTATGCTTAATGCCGGTTTGCCAGAGCCTCAATACGAAATCGAAGGAATGTTCAACATCACCCTTTTGAGGAAAGGTCATTCTGCAAACAGCCCTGGGCTTACCGACTTGGAGAAGCAGGTCATAGAACTTATGTCTGGAGAAGTCAAACCAACTGTTGATGAGTTGTGCGAAAAGATTAACCGAAAGAAATCCACGACCTACAACATATTGAAATCCCTCCGTGGCAAAGGCCTTCTGAATTAATCCTGATATTTTACATCGATGAATAGAAAGGATAATAGCGAGAAATACTTCATGCTGTCAGCAATACTTGGTGGCTGCATTCAGATCTCCTACCTTGTATTTGCCATTTGTGAAAAATGGCACTCACGACATTGCTTTTGCATCAATATGTTTTGCCATTGTGACCAGCGCGCTGTGTGGTGGTGCATATCACATCTTCAATAAGCTGTATAACATGGTTCCCAAGAGTGAACGCGAGCACATTAAGGTCGAAAAACTCGCAAAAGAAGACTGATGCAGGCATCAATATAGGCGCAGGATATAAATTCTAAGCATTCCAAGCCGATTATCCACCATTGATTTTTATATTGGCCCACAGATATTCGTGAAAAGTCAATAAATGTGCAAATAGAATTCCTCGAAAAAAACTGGAAGAAATGAAATATAGACTTTTTTCTTGATTTTGGTCGTAGTGGCTTCATTCTTGACCTGTGATGTGAACGCCACATGGATTACTATTGATAATTTCATTTACGATGTGGCTGGTGATACTGCTATTGTATATAGCGGAAAAAGTTGTAGTGGTGCCTCTTTTAATTTGGGGTGGAGAGACATTACGCTGTATGTGCCCATAGGGAGCAAAGATGCGTATGCTTCAGCTAATCAATGGCGATTTTTCAATCCAATTATTGAAATGGATTTCAGTATAAAAGGTGACATTGATGGTGATGAAAGTGTGGGTGTGAGCGATGTGACGGCTCTTATCAGCATGATTCTCGCCCAATAGGGTTTATTTGTTTTTTTCTGATTTAAACATTTTATTACATTTTATTTTGCTCATTTTGTGGGTGGTTTGTGCAATGATTTGCACAAAAACCACCAAATCGTGAGAAATAAGCTATTTTTTTTTGAAAAACATATATGATTTCTGTTTGAAATCTTTATATTTGCAATTACACGCTGGGCGTGTGGAATATTTAGACGAAATTTAACACATACTTACTATATAATATTTAGATATGAGCGATAGAGAAAATATTCAGCAAGTGGCGAGCAGGCTTGCCGGTCTGCGCGATGCACTTGAACTTTCACCAGAAGAAGTGGCTGAGGCTTGCGGTGTGGAGGTGGAAACTTACCTCAACTATGAAAGCGGTGAGCATGATATCCCCATCAGTTTTATTCAGAATCTTGCTTCGATTTATGGTGTGCAGGTGCCTGAACTGCTTTTTGGCACTTCACCTCGCATGAGTTCGTACTATGTGACTCGTGCCGGCAAGGGCGCTCGTGTGGAGCGTTCGAAGGCTTACAGCTATGAGTCGCTGGCAGAAGGGTTTGCCGACCGCATTATGCACCCATTCCGTGTGACGCTTGAGCCCGACAACAACGCCACAGCAAAGCCAAACTCACACCCTGGTCAGGAGTTCAACTATGTGGTTTCGGGGCGCGAGGAGCTGCACATTGCCAATAAAGTGATTGTGCTTAACCCTGGCGATAGCATTGTGTTTGATGCGCGATTACCCCACTACATGCAGGCGCTCGACAATCAGCCTCTTGAATTTCTTTCTCTAATTGCAAATAAATAGAGACACACCAACGATTTTTAGAATTTAGACTACAAACAACATGCTGTTAGAACGATTTTTAGATAAGGTGGAATTCGAATCTTACGAAGATTTTATGGCTAATTTCCACATAAAAGACTTACCTGGATTCAATTTTGCCTACGATGTAGTGGACGAATGGGCACGGATTGAACCCGACCGCAAGGCTCTCCTCTGGACCAACGAGGCAGGGGAGGTGAAGCAGTTCACTTTTGCCGATATCAAGCGCGAGAGCGACAAGACGGCTGCCTATTTCCAACAGTTGGGCATTGGCCGTGGCGACATGGTGATGCTCATTATGAAGCGCCGTTATCAATTCTGGTTTGCCATTACTGCGCTCCACAAGTTGGGCGCAGTGGTAATTCCTGCCACACACTTGCTTACCGATGAAGATATTGTCTACCGCTGCGAATCTGCCACCATCCGTGCCATCGTGGCTGTGGGCGACGATGTGGTGCTCAACCACATACAAAAAGCGGCGCCAAAATGCCCATCGGTAAAGAATTACATTTCCATTGGCCCCAAGGTGCCTGAAGGTTGGTCGGATTTCAATGCAGGCATTGAGAGTGCGCCAGCCTTCGTACGACCCGAAATGCAACTTGGCTCCGACGATATTTCGCTGATGTACTTCACCAGTGGCACTAGCGGTGAGCCAAAGATGGTGGCTCACGACTTCCGCTATCCACTCGGCCATATCATCACCGCAAAATATTGGCATAACCTCGATGAAAACAGCCTCCACTTCACCCTCGCCGACACTGGCTGGGGCAAGGCAGTGTGGGGCAAATACTACGGTCAGTGGATTGTGGGCGCCAACGTGTTTGTCTACGACTTTGAAAAGTTCAAGCCTGTGGATGTGCTTGAGATGATTGAGAAATTCCATATCACATCTTTCTGTGCACCTCCCACTGTGTATCGCTTCCTCATCCGCGAAGATGTGAAGAAATACGATATCTCATCGCTCAAATATTGCACCAACGCCGGCGAAGCGCTCAATCCCAATGTGTTCGACCGATGGTATGAGCTCACCGGCATCAAGCTCCACGAGGCGTTCGGCCAGACCGAAACCACTGCCACTGTGGGCACATATCCTTGGGTGGAGCCACGTCCAGGCTCAATGGGCAAGGCGAATCCCGGCTATGATATCGACCTCGTTACTGCCGACGGACTTGTAGCAGAAGATGGCCAGCAAGGTGAGATTATTGTGCGCACTCACGGCTATCGCCCCGAAGGATTGTTTTTGGGCTATTACCGCGACCCAGAACTCACTCATCAATACTACCACGACAACATCTACCACACTGGAGATATCGCTTGGCGCGACGAAGACGGCTACTACTGGTTTGTTGGCCGCAAAGATGATGTAATCAAGTCGTCGGGTTATCGCATAGGCCCGTTTGAGGTAGAAAATGCGCTCATGAAGCACGAAGCCGTGGTGGAATGTGCCGTTACAGGTGTGCCCGACGAGGTGCGCGGTATGGCAGTGAAGGCCACCATCGTGCTCAGCAAAGAGTTTGAAAACACTCCAGGCATCGAATTCGGTGTGGAATATAAGGGTAAGGAAGTGCCCGAACTCGTGAAGGATATCCAAAACTTCGTGAAGCAAACCACCGCCCCTTACAAGTATCCACGCGTGGTGCAAATCGTACACGAATTGCCAAAGACCATCAGCGGAAAGATTCGCCGCGTAGAAATCCGCCAAAAAGACAACGCATAACCCCTATCTGTTCCATGCGCACCACCTGATTTGGGGCGCATGGATATTTATTATATTAAGCCTTATTCTGTGAAAGGCAAGGGAATTTTACAATAATCAAAAACGATGTTGTAGATAGCTATTTCGTTTTCGTCAATATCATTATCAATTTTAATCATTTTATCCATAAGTGATGCAAAAAAACATTTCTGCTGTTCGTTGAAATCCTTAATGTCAGTTAATGATAGAATTGCCGATTTTTTGTCAATCAATTTCGCATCGTCTTTGCAAAGATTGAGTTTTATTAACAGGTCTTCGAAAAGTTGGGTTTCTCTGTAGTCAACTCTGCTGTCTGCGTATATGATATCGAGAAGAACTCGCATTATTGAAATTTTTTGAGAATGATTGAAATCCATATTTTTCTGTGCTTTTTTTTTACAAAAGTACGCTAAATTTGTATATGTTATTTCTTGTGAGTAGCAAATAGAGACAAAATTAGTGAAGTTTAACAAAATTGTGTAAGCTTTTTTTACTCAAAAAAGTGGCACGATTTTTGCTTATTTTATCAAATATAATCGTTTTTTTTGTAACTTTGAAAATATGGATAATACAAACCTTTATTCTATTGGGCATGGAGGCAAGACAATTGAAGAGTTGGTCTTTGTGCTTCATAAATTTGGCATTAAATATTTAATTGATGTCAGATCGGTTCCATATTCAAAATTCTATCCCCATTTTAATAGAGAAGTTTTGAAATCTACTATTGAATCAACAGGCGATATAAAGTATTTGTATATGGGTGATGTAATAGGAGGCTTGCCAAAAGATGATTCGTTTAAGACAAATGGAAAGATGGATTATTCTAAAATGCAACGAGATTCGACTTTTCAGCAAGGGGTTGCTCGGTTGGTTCATGCCAATGAACTTGGCATCCCCGTATGTGTTATGTGTAGTGAATCAGATCCCTCGCACTGCCATCGTTCGAAGTTGATTGGTGTGTGTTTGAAGGAGAAAGGTGTTGTGATGATGCATATTGTAAAAAATCACAGTGAAGATTATGTGTTAAAGAGTCAAACCGAAGTGATCAATGAAGTTCTAGGAGGGAAAAACCAAATGGACTTGTTTGGTGAAATCACCACCTTTTCTTCTGTTAAAACTCATTAATATTTAGATATGAAGATTTTTACGATTGGTGTTTATGGTATGACGGAACAACAGTTTTTCTCTGCTTTGATAGAACATAATATTGATGTTTTTTGTGATGTGAGGCAAAGAAGAGGTGTAAGAGGTAGATTGTATACTTTCGCAAATAGTTTATATTTACAAGAAAGATTGAAAAGATTAGGAATCAACTACTTATATGAGAAGAATTTGGCTCCAACAAAAGAGATTAGAGAAAAACAATGGGAGGTAGATAAAACTAATCATTTAACAAAAAAGTGTAGAAGTGTTCTTGGAAATGCTTTTGTAAAATGCTATTGCGAAAAGGTTTTGGAGTCTTTTGATTTCAATGATTTTAAAAGTCGCTTAGAGGATTTGTCTGCAAAAAATGTAGTTATTTTTTGTGTGGAATCAAACCATAATGCTTGCCATCGTTCTTTGTTGGCAAAAAAAATGCAGGAATTGTATAATTGTGAAGTAATAAATTTATAATATGGCAGAAGTAGTAATAGTGTCTAGGACAAAAATGAAAAACGGTGTTTGTTGTGGAGGAGTAAGTCTTTTGACTGGGCAATATATCAGAATTCATGATTCTCGTGGGAGAAATCTTACAGAAGATGCACCGTATCAAATAGGTGAAGTATACGATATGGTCTATCGAAAGGCTTGGAATGCTAGACCAAGGCCACATGTAGAAGACTGCCAAGTTTTTTCTGCTCATTATTTAAGAAAAATGTCTTTGCGACAGCTTGAGTCAACAATAGAAGGCATATGTGATGTGTATGAGGGTGATTTGGATGATGTTTTTGAGGGGTGTTTACAGTTGGAGAATTATGCACCATATATAGACCAAGGTGATGTCCCTCAACATAGCGTTTGTTTTTGGCGTCCAAAGAGGCCTTTGAGGAAATTTCAGATGATGGGTAAAACTAGATATTCCTATAATGGGAACAACATTAGTTTTGTGGGGTTCCAACCCCCATTGTCTTATATCCCAGCAGGTACTCTTGTGCGTCTTTCTTTAGCCAATTGGTGGGCTAAAGATTCGTATTCGGGAAAAAAATGTTACCTTCAAATTTCAGGATGGTATAATTCATAAAGAATTGTTATTTATTAAACAGCGATGCCCGCTAACTGTTACGGTTGGCGGGCATCGTTTGTATTATCGCGGTAGCTGTGCGGCTGGCAAGGGTTTATCATGCTAAAGGCATGTCCCTTCTATGTTGGCGAGGGTTATAACAGAAATGTTTATTTTTTGCTTTTCATCCCCACCTCTTTTCCACTATGCCTGGGTTATTTCAGAATTTCGTTGATGATGCGCTGTTCTTCGTCGGTGAACGGTGCACTGTGCATCGCCTTGAGCGAATCTTGCATCTGCTCCACGGTGCGAGGGCCGATAATGACCGAGGTGACCTCTGGTCGGCGGAGCACCCATGCTGTAGCCATTTGGGCAAGGCTTTCACCGCGTTGAGCCGCCAAGTCGTTCAATTTGCAGATTTTCTCCACCAGTTCGGGAGTAATTAAGCTCTTGAGTCTGTCGCTGGCACTTCCGACACGAGAATCGGCAGGGATGCCGTTGAGGTATTTACCGGTGAGCAAACCTTGGTTCACGGGGGAGAATGCCGTGAAGCCCATACGCTTTTTGGTCATCAAGTCGAAGTGTGCCACTTCTGGGTCGCGGGTGAGCATGTTGTACTTGCCTTGATAGATAAGTGGATGCACATCGCGTGCCTCAAGATATTCTACTGCTGGTTTCAGTTTGTCGACCGGATAGTTCGACAGCCCCACATAGATAGCTTTTCCGCTGCGCACGATGTCCACGAGAGCCTGCATGGTCTCTTCAATGGGTGTCACGCCATCGTAGCGGTGCGAATAGAAGATATCCACATAGTCGAGATTCATGCGCTGGAGCGACTCGTTGAGGCTTGTAATTAGCATTTTTCTTGAAGAACCGCATCCGTAAGGACCTTCCCACATTTCGTAGCCGGCTTTGGTGGTCACAATCATTTCGTGGCGGTGCGCACGGAAATTGTCGGCATACATGCGGCCGAACGTTTCTTCAGCGCTGCCGAACGGAGGTCCATAGTTGTTGGCAAGGTCGAAGCAGGTAATACCATGGTCGAAAGCGTAAGTCATCTTGGCCAACGACTCTTCGTACACATTCACGCCACCGAAATTCCACCAAAACCCCAGCGACATTTCCGGCAACACGATGCTCGAAGCGCCGCACTGGCGATATTTCATCATCCCTTCGGCATAGCGGTCGGGATTGGCAACATAAGTCTTTTTATAGTTCATTTTTTCTGTAATAGGTTTATACTACAAATATACAATAAAAATTCATAATTTGTTTCATAGCAGCCATTTTGTGTGATAATTATTTGCAAAACTTCACAATTATTCCCGCAGACTTTCTCGGGGAATGCTTGTGTGAATGCAATGGTTTGCAGAGGAAAAACACCCATTTTTCATAGAAATTTTGTGTACTCAATTAAATTATATTAAATTTGTAACATAAATTTTATAATTTGAGATATTCTGCGGAATATGGATACATTTGTAAACGTTTTTTCTCTTTTGGGTTCGCTCGCCCTATTCCTCTACGGAATGAAAATTATGAGCGAGGGACTTGAAAAATTCGCCGGTGAACGCCTGCGCGCTATTTTGGCTGCTATGACCAAAAATCGTGTAATGGGTGTGTTTACCGGTATTTTTATTACTGCACTCATCCAGTCGTCTTCGGCAACTACCGTGATGGTTGTGTCGTTTGTCAACGCTGGTTTGATGTCGTTAGTACAGTCTATCGGAGTTATTATGGGTGCCAATATCGGTACCACTGTCACTGCTTGGATTATTTCTGCTGTAGGCTTCAAGGTGAACATTGCCGCCTTTGCCATCCCGATGTTGGCGATTGGCATGCCGCTCATCTTCTCGGGCAACAGCAAGCGTAAGAGCATCGGTGAATTTGTGTTCGGCTTCTCATTCTTGTTTATGGGTCTGTCGTTCTTGCAAAACTCTGCCACCGACCTCAACATCGGCGAAATGGTGGCATCAATGCTTGCCACACTGCCTGTCGACTCGTTTGGCACAATCTTGCTCTTCGTACTTGTTGGTGCGGTTGTGACCATGATTGTGCAAGCTTCAGCTGCCACTATGGCCATCACGCTGATGCTTTTTGATATGCACATCCCTGGCTTCGGCTTTGAGCAGGCCGCTGCTTTGGCAATGGGTCAGAACATCGGTACCACCATCACTGCATTCATGGCTTCGCTCACCGCCAACACCCAAGCGCGTCGCGCCGCTCTTGCCCACATGTTCTTCAATGTGTTTGGTGTGATTGTGGTTCTCTTCATTTTCTATCCCGCTTGCGATGCAGTTCGTTGGTTTGTTGCCAATGTGATGAATGTGGAAAGCAACGACCTCTTCCTGCTTTCATCATTCCACACAGCCTTCAACATTCTCAACACACTGCTCCTCATCTGGTTTGTGAAACAGATTGAGCGTTTCGTGTGCCGTGTGCTTCCCGAAAAGAACACCGAAGAAAATCAGCCTCGCCTCAAATACATTTCTGCTGGCTTGTTCTCAACAGCAGAGCTCTCGCTCCTTGAAGCCCGTAAGGAAATCGCTTTGATGGGTGAGCGCTGCAAAAAGGCTTTTGAGACGGTGACCAGCATGCACGGCATTGAAAAAGAGGATGAATTCAACGCCATTTTCAAGAGGGTGGAAAAATACGAAGCCATCACCGACAATATGGAATATGAAATTGCGCACTACCTACAACAGGTGAGCGAAGGCCGTTTGTCTGATGACTCCAAACGCCAAATTCAGCGCATGCTTCGTGAGGTTGACGACCTTGAAAGTATCGGCGACTGCTGCTACAACTTGGCGCGTACACTTTCTCGCAAACGCACTAACTGCAAGACTCACTTCACAGAAGAGCAAGGCATTCACATTTCGGAAATGGAAAAGCTCGTAGAGGTTTCGCTTGAGCAAATGATTGCCACACTCAAGTCGCCTGAAGGTGAAGGCCACGACATCTCGAAGAGTTATGAAACTGAGCGCGAAATCAATAGTCTCCGCACTTCTTTGCGCGACAATAACCTTATTCAAATCAGTGCAGGCGCTTACGATTACCAACTTGGCGCGTTCTATATCGACCTCGTGAACGGTATGGAAAAACTCGGCGACCATGTGCTCAACGTGGTGCAAGCAAAGGCACGCCAAAAGGTATAAATATAAGGCAGGGAGAAGCTGCCCTGATATCTACAAAACAGCAGGCAATTCATTTTGTGTGGATTGTCTGCTGTCCTTTTTGAAAAATGACTCACATTTTTTTTGAGTATTTATGCGGATTGTGCTTGGTTTTTGTAAATATTCACTAACTTTGCACACCTAACGATTTTTTTTCGTTATTGCAGCAGATTGATTGCTACAGTAACAAGGATACGGATTACTTACAAAACAACTATATTCATAAACATAAAAACAATTAATAATCATGAAGAAAATATTTATTTCTTTGATGTTAACTATCCTGGCAGCGGGTGTGTCGTTTGCAGAGGATAAGAGCATCGTCATCGATCAGGAGAGTTCTGGCATTAGTTCATCCTATGGTGATGGCGAGTTTACAGTTGGTGGTATCAAGTTCGGGTATACCCAATGGATAAAAGGCTCCGGTGAAAATACAGGGAGCATCCAAGCAAAAAAGTCGATTACCAACTCTTTTTATAATGTGGATGCCATTCCTGGCAAAATCACCAAGATTGTGGTCGAACAGACTGGTACTAGCCGTGCAATCACCATGTATGGTGGCACTTCTGCTAAACCTACAACACAAGTAAAGTCGCCTAATACTGCGGCTACCATGGAATTTGATTTTTCAGGCAACAATTACACTTACTTCTCTTTGAAGACACCAAGCAATGCTTGCTATTTCACGAGCATTACTGTGTATTACACCGAAGGCACAACTCCTTCAAAGAAGGAAACTTCTATGAGCTTTGGTGAAACTTACGATGGTAAGAAAATCACTCGCACATGGAATCCTGAGCAAACCACTCTCGAGACTCCAGCAACTCTGACTGGCGGTCCTGCTGGTGCAACAATCACTTACGCAAGTAGCGACAATGCTGTGGCTGAAGTTTCAACTGCAGGTATTGTTACATTCTTGAAACCTGGTACCACCACCATCTCTGCTTCTTACGCAGGCAATGATGAATACCAAGCTTCTACAGCAAGCTACACCCTCCAAATCAACAAGATTAAGACAACCACCACCATTTCAGAAACCCAACTTGAAGGTAAGGTTGGTGACCCAGATGTCACTCTCACAGCTACAGTAAGCCTTGATGGTGCAGTTGCCACCTTCTCAAGCACTTCTCAAAAAGTGGCTACAGTAGACGAAAACACCGGCGTTGTTCACTTCGTAGGTGCTGGTTCAACAGTTATCTCTGCAGTTTTTGCAGGTAACGACTATTATGAAGCATCAAGCGCTGCTTGCTCTGTAAGTAAGCGTTACCGACCCAACAATCAAGGGCGACAAGTATGTTTTGGTAACCTCTACCGATGATTTGAAAGTTGGCGACAAGCTGGTGTTCTCAAACACCAATCACACCAACTTGATGAGTGCTCAAACTGCCAACAACCGTATGACTGCCACTGTAGGCTTCGCATTCAATGCTGATAAGAGCGAAGTGACTGTGGCTTCCGACACAGTGAAAGTTGTCACTCTTGAAGCTGGAGCTATCGAGGGCACTTTCGCTTTCAACACTTCCGCTGGCTATTTGTGTGCAGCCTCTTCGTCAAGCAACTATTTGCGTTCTAAAGCAGCTATTGATGAAAATGCAAGCGCAAAAATCGAATTCTCTAATGGTGAAGCTATTGTTACTTTCCAAGGCTCATATACTCGTAACATTTTGAAGTATAATACTTCAAGTAAGATTTTCAGCTGCTATTCAACTGCTCAGCAAAACTTCCTCATATATAAGTTGGATAATTCAACTCCAGCGCTCCGTGGCGATATCAATAAAGACGGTGTGGTCGATGTAACCGATGTTACAACACTTATCAATGCTGTTCTTGATGGCGCTGGTGTGTCTTTGGAAGTTGGCGACCTTGATGGTAGCGGCTCCATTGATGTTTCCGATGTCACCGCCCTCATCAACATCGTGTTAGGATAATCCTCTAATCAAACTACAAACTCATACAAGAGAGGTCGCTTCACACACACGAAGCGACCTCTCCTTTTGTTATTCCAAACAGTTCATTAGGAGCAAATGGCAATATTTTGACCTATAAGTGTGATTTTGGGGGGGATGGGGGGTGAAGAGTTTGCCGTCGCCGTCTTGGTTGAGAGTGTGGGTAAGGCGCCCTATGTCAAAGCTTTGATGCACCAGGCGAAGCCTTTGGCTTTGCGCATTTCGCTGTCGGTGAAGTGGTCGCCTTCATGCCACTGCAGATGGCAACGCCTCTCCCCTACCTCGGCTATGTGGCGTTGGTGTTGCCGGCGGCATTTGTCGCCCACCAGCTTGAAAGGCATTTTGTTGGTTTTCTCTTCTCGCTTCCCCAGACTCAGGTAGATGTATTTCGCTTTTGACGGGTGACTTTCGTAGTATTCTTCCCAGCCTTCCATCCAAAGCGACGGCGAACACGCAGCCACTGCGTCGAAAATTTCGCTTTTAGTGGCGCACCAGAGCGCAAACAGTCCACCGAGCGAATATCCGCCCATCACAATGGGTAAATGGGCGTAGCGCGCCTTTATGGCGTCGAAAAGCGGGTTTGTCAGGAATTCATACAACTGCCCCACCCCATCTTTCCAGAGTTCGCCTTCATCCACCTCAAAGGTGAACATCACAAACCCCTCCCCCGCCTCGCGCTCGATGAGTTCGCATTCATAAAGGAGGAGTTTCCGTTCAAAGGTGCACAGTGGCTTCACAAGCACGCATTTTGGGGTATTCTTCCCCGTGATGATGTGGCATGTGCGCCCGCCTATTTCTACAATCTCCTCTTTCATGCTGATTATTTATTGGCTTTGTGAGTCATGATATCGAGCACCATCTTGTCGGTTTCGTTCATTCCGGCACCACCCACGCGTGTGAGGTTGTGTATGCAGCGGTCCACATCGTCCTCAATGAGTCCTTCTGCATTGGTGGCGTGTCGGTTTTGAATAGCGAGCATGGCCGAAAGCACCGCGGTCGATACCCCGCTCGTCACCTTCAGTGCGCATGCTGGTTTTGCTCCGTCGCATACCATGCCGGCAAGGTTGGCAATCATGTTCTTCACCGAATATGCCACTTGTTCGTAGCCACCGCCCATCAGGTAAGTGAGTCCACAAGCCGAGCCTGTCGATGCCACCACACATCCGCATAGGGCCGAAAGTTTACCCAGCGATTGCTTGATGTAGATGGCTGTGAGATGCGACAGAATGAGTGCCCTCGTGAGTTCTTCGTCGGTGTTGTGGTTTTCTTCGGCATACACCACCACCGGCATCGTGCACGAGATGCCCTGGTTGCCTGAGCCCGAGTTGCTCATCACCGGGATGGGTGCGCCAGCCATACGGGCGTCGCATGCCGATGAAGTGGCTGAGAGGATGTGGCTGAAAATGCTGTCGCCCATAATGCCACGTCCGAGTGGGCGCGATAGCGTCTTGCCCAGAGCGTGTCCATAGTTGCCCTTCAGCGCTTCGCGCGAAGCGTTCTCGTTGAGTCGTCGCGCCTCCTTGATAAATTCAAGTTCGACAAGTGGCGAAGTAGTGGCAAACTCAAACACCTTCTGGAGCGATAGTTCGCAGTCGTCGGAATGTTCTGTATTGTCATTTTTTATCAATGGCCTGTTGAGCAGCGTTTCACCATCTTTCTCAATTTTGATGAAATGGGTATGGTCGTGTGCAATGACGGCAGTGGCATGGTGTCCGCTATCGTCACTCACCACCACTTCTATGTATAATTTCTCTTCAATACCATCTTTCAGATGGATAGAGATGCGTTTCTCGTCCACATATTGTTTGCCCTGGGTCACATCGCTTTCTGTCACATCGCGCAGCACCTCAAGGCCGTATTCGCTCTTGCCCACAAGTGCACCCAGTGCCACGGCAATGGGAAGCCCCACCATGTGAGTGCCCGGAATGCCCACGCCCATTGCGTTTTTCAGAATGTTGGCACTCAAATAAGCCTCTATTCGAGCAGGGGTGCTACCCAGCGTTTCGGTGGCTTTTGCCACGCACAGCGACACAGCCATCGGCTCTGTGCATCCGATAGCAGGCACCACCTCACGCTTGATAAGGTCTATGATTTGTTTTCTCTCATTTTGATGTATCATCGCAGAATAATGGAATTGTATTTAGTAACTATCTGGGTTGAAGATTGCCAAAAGCAAAGATACAATAAAAACCATAGATATCCCCCACTCTGCCCCAAATATTCCGAAAAACGCCCCAAAATCTCCCCTCCATTTCTTCATGGAAGGGCTGAAACCAGGCTTCCTCCCCCGATTGCTATTTGATGACGATGATGAAGTCTTTTGTGCCCACTGTGTCGCCACGCCAGTTGTCGATGCAGGTCACTGTGGTGGTTCCAGACTTGATGGCAGTGAGGTTGTAGGTGAGAGTGGCGCGGTCGCCGCCACATTCGTTGCGGGCGATGGATTTAGGGTTGCTGTATATGTTGTGGTGTTGGCATTGAAAATATGCACTGTCGTAATTCACCTGAAATCCTTGTCCAACCGACGCGTGGGTTTGCCCGATGAAGTCGATTGATTGGCCTCGCCTTACGCTGATGGTTTCGGCAGGGAGCACTTCCGCTGGTAGTGAAATCCTTCCAGTTTTGAATTCGATTTTGATATCACCTTCTAACACCACGTCGGTGTTGACTTTTGGTTTTGTTTTTGCCACACAGCAAACAAAAATGAGAATCAAGCAGACTGCCAATAGATATTTCATAGCGTAAGAGCCCTTAATCGGTGTCGGGCACAACTTTTTGTTAATAATTGCCATGGTTTCCATATCACTTCATATTACACTTGAAACCACGGATGATGCAAATATATGATTTTTTTTTAATTTTCGCAAAAATCACATTGAAATACATGAATCACCTGGAACACCCGAAACACCTGAAACACCTAAAACACCATTATCGAGTTCGCTTTTGGACCAAAAACCGCCACTTTTCTGGTCTATATCGGAAGTTGGAACAATTTTCGTGTTTTGGTGAAAGATGAATGGGAGTTATGAAGTTAAGAAGTTATCGCTCCTGCGTCGCTCAGAAGTTAAGACGATACCGAGATGTCAATACGTAAAAGAACTCTGGCGCGAA
>JAUNNJ010000015.1 GCA_030531495.1 Bacteroidales bacterium | reverse complement strand
TAAAATAACAACATTTTTAAGTGAGCAACGAAATCTTAAATGAAAGAGCCGTGAGGCCAACGCGAGTTTGTGAAATAATTCATAACTTTTTCAACATTTTTTTGTAATTTTGCAAATTAAACTATTGCATAAAAAAAATACGAAAGATATCAGCGCCACTATGAGTTGCACAAAACCTACCGACGCGTCCATCATATTGACATACCGTTGTCCCATGCATTGCCAGATGTGTAATATATGGAACAATCCCACTGATCCCAAAAAGGAAATACAACCAAAGGATCTCGAATGCTTGCCACAACTAAAATTTATCAATCTCACAGGTGGCGAGCCCTTTATTCGTGAAGACTTGGAAGATATCGTAAAGGTTTGCTTCACCAAATCACCCCGTATCGTAATATCCACTTCGGGATGGTTTGAAGACCGCGTGATTGCACTTGCCGAAAAATTCCCAAACATTGGCATTCGCATCTCCATGGAAGGCCTCGCCAAGAAAAACGACGAGCTCCGTGGCCGTGAAGGCGGATTCGAAAAGGGCTTGCGCATTCTAAAGAAACTTAAAGAGATGGGCGTGAAAGATATCGGGTTTGGATGCACTGTATCAAACTACAACTCCACCGATATGCTTGAACTCTATAAGCTATCCAAGGAGATGAATCTGGAATTTGCCACAGCCTCTTTCCACAATTCATTCTACTTCCACAAATACGACAACAAAGTAACCAACAAGCAACAGGTTTGCAGCGATTTTGAAACTCTTGTCAACTGGCAACTTTCTGAATGGCATCCAAAATCATGGTTCCGCGCGTTCTTCAATATGGGGCTCATCAACTATATTGAGGGAAACCGTCGTATGCTCCCTTGCGAAGCTGGCACTACCAACTTCTTCATCGACCCATTTGGCGATGTTTTCCCCTGCAACGGTATGGAAGAGCGCTTCTGGAAGGAAAGAATGGGCAACATTTACGAAACACCCGATTTCGATGAGCTCTGGAATAGTGAGCAAGCAAACAAGGTGCGTGAGCTGGTGCGCAAGTGCCCAAAAAACTGCTGGATGGTGGGTACAGCATCGCCAGTGATGCACAAATACATTCGTCATCCTCTCGCATGGGCGCTCAAAAACAAGGCACGCAACATCTTTGGCAAGCCTGCAAAACTCGACAAATGCTGGTACAATGTTGGGCAAGACCCTCGTCAAGGTGATTTGCGCGACAAAGTGTAACATCCAATCAAGCCGATTTCTAAAGTTCGGCTCATAGCGCAGCATATAAGAATCATGAAAGTTGTAGTCATAGGCACTCGAGGAATCCCCAACATTCAAGGTGGTGTAGAAACCCACTGCGAGGAGCTGTTCCCACGCATTGCTGAATTAGGTGCCGATGTGACTATCATTCGTCGCACTTGCCATGTGCCCGACGGCGACCACCTCACCTCCTATAAAGGAGTGAAACTGGTGGATGTGTATGCTCCCAAACGAAAAAGTTTAGAGGCCATTGTACATTCCATTCTTGCCACTTTCAAAGCAAAGCGACTGGGTGCCGACATACTTCACGTGCACGCTATTGGCCCTTCTCTATGCTGTCCACTTGCAAGGCTTCTTGGCATGAAGGTGGTGAGCACCAACCATGGTCCTGACTACGACCGGCAGAAATGGGGATTTTTGGCAAAAGCCATGCTTCGCACAGGCGAATGGTGCCAAGCACATTTTGCCAACCACATCATCTCTATCAGCAATGTGATTTCCAATATTTTGGCGAGCAAGTACAATCGCACAAAAGATGTGAGCCTCATATTCAACGGAGTAAGCATACCACACAAATCCACTGCCACCGATTTCCTTTCCGAACTCAATCTCGAGCCCCAAAAATATGTGTTTGCCCTGGCTCGATTTGTGCCCGAAAAGCGATTCGACCTATTGATTGAAGCATTCCAAGCGTGTAAACACGAAGGGTACCAACTTGTGTTGGCGGGCGACGCCGACCATGAAAGTACCTACTCAAGACAATTAAAAAAGCAAGCCGCTGAAGCGGGTGTAATCCTACCGGGATTCATCAAAGGGGAAAAACTGAACCAGCTATTTACCAACGCTGCCCTTTTCGTACTCCCCTCCACCCACGAAGGACTTCCCATTTCTCTTTTAGAGGCTATGAGCTACAATGTGGATGTACTTGTTAGCGACATCCCCGCTAACCAATTATCGGAACTAACAGAAAATGACTTTTTCCACGTTGACGACCAGAATCACCTCACACAAAAACTAACCGAAAAGCTCAGCACCCCTCGGCTCGGGCGCGAATATGACCTGTCAAGATTCAACTGGGACCATATTGCCCAACAAACGCTCTCCGTGTATGAAAAATGTAAAAAATAACAACATCATTTCTGCAAGTGAGCGCCCACACTATGGCTCACTCGACGCTCTTCGCACCATTGCCGTAATAGGCATTGTGATGATGCACGTGATTTCACATCAGACAATTACACCTGGCTGCTACCTCACCGACAGCATCATCCCCGACTTCACCAATTTCACCTACATGTTTATGACCCTCAGTGCTTTTTCAATGTGCTGCGGGTATTACCAGAAAGTGAAAGAAGGAAAAATTGACCTCGACAGATTCTACAAGCGACGCTTCACGCGCATATTTCCGTTTTTTGGATTGATGGTGCTCATTGAGCTCATCAAAGACCACAACATGGAATCGCTCTACGAAAGTTTTGCGAACCTCACACTATGCTTTGGGCTTTATCCTAATGCGGATATCAACGTGATAGGAGTCGGATGGTTTCTCGGACTCGTTTTCGTGTTCTACATGCTTTTCCCCTTCTTTGTGTTCTTGCTATCCACCAAACGTCGGGCATGGTTGTCATTTGCTGTAGCCATAGCTCTTTATGCCATAGGTGTATTGCATTTTGCAGCCGACCAGAGCATGCCATTTGAGCGAAAGAATATCCTATTCAGCGCATCATTTTTCATCGTTGGCGGCATCATCTACCTTTATCGCGACAACATTACCTGCTGGATAAAGCAGCACATTTGGCTTTCTCGCGCAATAGTGATTGTCGCCACCGTACTTCACTACTCCACACTCCAATTACAAGGCACTTCAATATTTCCACATTTAGCGCTGTTTGCCGTATGGATTCTTTTCTGCATAGGGAGCGAAAGCAAATTATTGTGCAATAAGTTTATGAAATTCATCAGCAATTTAAGCCTTGAAATATACCTTTGTCACATGATGTTTTACAGAACCGTGGAAATGGTCCATCTCGACAAACTCATACACAATGAGGCATGCCTCTACTGCGTCAGCGTAGTCCTCACCTTCGCGCTGGCCACCGCATTCTCTTATTTCATAAAAGAAATCGTATTCAAAAAAATCAAAACGCTCAAATCATAACACCTTGATTATTATGAACAAGCTCTTCCTTCTCTTTTTTCTAATCATTCTATTTTCAGGGTGCGAAAATAGCATCATTCTGCCACCTCAACCAGCCCCACCAACACGACAATACCCTTCAGGAAGATATAGCGCAACAATTACGGCAGAGTGGATAACTGATGACGAAAACCCTCCGTCACTTACAGTGATGCTCAAAAACGAGGACAATGACACTATCACCGAGCATCTAAAACTCGTTGTTGAAACCGACATGAAAGATAGTTATACCGCAGTAAGTGATTCTTTAACTGTGCCTTTCAACGAAACAGCACAAAAAACTCTATCTTTCCAAGCAGAGCCTGGTTTCTACAACTGCACGCTTATGGTTGAAGACAGCGTGGTTTTCAAAAAGACCATTGGCCACGCACCCACAAAAATCAAGGCTGTAACTGATTACCAAGATGATTTTGACCAATTTTGGACCAGCACAACTGCAGAAGTTAATGCTGCGACTATCAACTACAAACTAACACCAATTGACAGTCTAAATACAAAACTGCACAGAATTTATCGTATAGATTTTGAGTCGACTCCCGACCAGTCCTCTGATGGAAAGCCCGTTGTTGTCGGTGGATACTTAAGTATTCCAACTACGGGAGGGAAACATCCTGCAATACTCAACACACAAGGTTTAGGAACCGGTGGAGAAAAACCTTGGCCTACAGATATAGAGGGATTCTGCAGATTCGAATTATATGCAAGAGGTCAATTCTTTTATTTAAACAACACTTATGGTGATTGGATTACATTTGGACTACAGAAAAAAGAAACTTACTACTACAAACAAGCGGTCAGCGATGTTCTTATGGCATTACGATGCCTAAAATCAATGGAATTCGTAGACACTGACAACATCTTTGCCTGTGGAGGAAGTCAAGGCGGAGCATTGTCCATCGCAGCAGCGGCATTCGACCATTCCGTTAACAGCATTGCTGTGACTATACCATTTTTAGGCGACTACCCAAATAGTGCAAAAATCGCCAACTGGCCAACACAATACTTGATTGACACTGGAACGGAACTTGGATTAACCCAAAGTGAAACACTTAAATTATTATCCTATTTCGACTCTAAAAATTGGGCAACAAAAGTCACATGTCCTATTTTGTTCGAATTCAGTTTACAAGACCCTATCTGCCCACCTCGAACAACTATGGCAATTTACAACAATCTCATAAACACACCTGAAAAATCATATAATTACAATCCACTCAATGGACATTCTGGATCAGAACACTTTCAAGCTGATTATGAAACTTTTTTCAGGAAGCATTTGAGATAACAATAGTCATTACAATTAATGGGCGCACCCGAAGAAGGCGCGCCCATTAATTATTATATGCTGTGCTCTCTACTGTGGGGTTTACACGTTGAAGCGGAACAGCGCGATGTCGCCGTCTTGGAACACATATTCCTTGCCTTCGATGTGCATCTTGCCAGCTTCTTTCACAGCCGCTTCGCTACCGTATGCAATGTAGTCTTCATACTTGATGATTTCGGCACGGATAAAGCCACGCTCGAAGTCGGTGTGAATCACGCCCGCACATTGAGGAGCCTTACTTCCTTTGTGGAATGTCCATGCGCGAACTTCATCAGGACCTGCAGTGAGGAATGTTTCGAGGTTGAGCAATGCATACGCACTCTTAATCAGGCGGTTCACGCCACTTTCCTCAAGACCGATTTCCTGAAGGAACATTTGGCGCTCTTCGTAGGTTTCGAGTTCCGCAATTTCACTTTCGGTTTGCGCAGCAATCACGAGGATTTGAGCGTTCTCGTCCTTCACTGCTTCGCGAACGGCCTCCACATAAGCGTTGCCCTCGGCTGCAGCGGTGTCGTCCACATTACACACATAGAGCACAGGCTTGCTGGTGAGCAAGAACAAGTCGTGAGCCACCTTTTCCTCTTCTTTAGAGTTGAGTTGCACCATGCGGGCATTCTTGCCTTGCGAAAGCACTTCGCGATAGCGGCTCATCACCTCAAACTGGAGTTTTGCATCGCGGTCGCCAGCGTTAGCCATCTTCTGAACGCGTGTGATGCGGCTCTCGATGGTTTCGAGGTCGCGAAGTTGGAGTTCAGTATCAATCACCTCCTTATCGCGAACAGGGTCGACAGTGCCATCCACGTGAGTCACATTTTCATCGTCGAAGCAACGAAGCACATGGATGATAGCATCAGTTTCACGAATGTTGGCCAAAAACTTGTTGCCCAAGCCTTCACCCTTGCTTGCGCCCTTCACCAATCCGGCAATGTCCACAATCTCCACGGTTGTAGGGATGATGCGTTTTGGATTCACGAGTTCAGCAAGTTTATTAAGGCGTTCGTCAGGAACGGTGATTACGCCCACATTAGGTTCGATTGTACAGAATGGGAAGTTTGCCGATTGCGCTTTCGCATTCGACAGACAGTTGAAGAGCGTCGACTTACCCACGTTTGGGAGTCCGACAATACCACATTGAAGTGCCATATTAAAATTTTATATCTTTATGTATTTTGTTTTCTGGTGCAAAGTTACAAAAACTTTTAGCTTTAACCAATTGCGCATCGGCAGCAAAACAAGTTTCACATCCATATCCGTAGTTTTTTAGCCCTGTAATCGTCTAATTCAAATGAAGAAAAATGGATTTAAACAGCAAAACACCTATTATTATTGAAAAAAACGCTATCTTTGTAAATTAGACTTACTATATAGACAATGGACAAATCTCCCACACTTGCCATAGTAGTGCCTTGCTACCGCGAGGAAGAGGTGCTTCCCAGCACCCACGAACGGCTGTGCACCTTGCTCAACGCAATGGTTAAAAGCGATGTAGTGTCGGAGCGCAGTTGTTTGGTTTTTGTTGACGATGGCAGCACAGACGACACATGGTCGTTGCTCGAAAAATACGCCAACGAATCACCAGCGGTTTGCGCTTTGAAATTGTCGGGCAATTTCGGCCATCAAAATGCCATCATCGCTGGCATGGAAAATTTCCTCGACGAAGCCGATATATTCGTAACCATTGATGCCGATCTGCAAGACGACATCAACGCCATCCCCAAGATGGTGGAGAAGTACAAGGATGGCTTCGAAATCGTGTATGGTGTGCGCTCAAAGCGCAAAACCGACTCGTGGTTCAAGCGCAATTCGGCACTTGCATTCTATAAACTGATGCACCATCTCGGCACCAAATCGGTTTACAACCACGCCGATTTCCGCTTGATGGACCGCCGTGTGGTGGCTGAATTTCTCCGCTACCCTGAGCGCAACATGTTTATGCGCGGCATTGTGCCACTGATGGGTTTCAAAAGCGCCACAGTGGAATACGAGCGCTCCGAACGTAAAGCCGGCACCTCAAAGTATCCGCTTCAGAAGATGCTGAGTTTTGCGGTCGACGGCATCACCTCGTTCAGCATACGCCCAGTGCGCTTCGTGCTCACCATGGGCATAACATTCGTGTTTATCGCCATCCTCATTTTAGGATGGGTACTCTATGCCAAATTCAGCGGACGAGCCGTAAGCGGTTGGTCATCAATGATTCTCTCCCTGTGGTTTATTGGTGGCTGTGTACTCATCGGCCTCGGCATAGTGGGCGAATACATCGGCAAAATCTATATGGAGGTGAAAGGACGTCCACGCTACCACGTCGACCAGAAAATCGGCAGATAGCCTTTTTTCACGAATTAAACGTCATCGGCTCGCCGCTTCGCTCTGCGAAGAATTAAACAAATTTTCATTCTGTGGCTCATGGATAATAATCAATTCACTTGAAAAAATTATTCGTTAAATTCGCTAAATTCGTGATTAAAAAAACGTACACTCAACTAAATTCGTGACAAAATCAGAATACAACAAAAATAAACAACATGAAGAAAAAAACTTTATTGGCAGCAGTCCTTTTAGGCGCGAGCAGCATGGCTATGTCGGCTCAAGCACCTCTTTGGCTGCGTAATGCCCAAATCTCGCCCAACGGACAGGAAATCGTGTTCACCTACAAGGGCGACCTTTACAAAGTGGCTGTGGGCGGTGGCCAAGCGCTCCAACTCACCAGCCTTCCTTCGTATGAAACCGCTCCGATGTGGAGTCCCGACGGCAAGCAGATTGCTTTCGCCAGCGACCGCAAGGGCAATTTCGACGTGTATGTGATGCCTGCCAACGGTGGCACTCCTAAGCAACTCACATTCAACTCAGCAAGTGAAACTCCTACCACATTCTCGCCCGACGGCAAGTATGTGTATTTCTACGCTGCCATCCAAGACCAGGCGAAGAACATCATGTTCCCTAACTCTCGCATGATGGAACTCTACAAAGTGCCTGTGACTGGCGGCCGCACGGCACAAGTGCTCGGCACTCCAGCACAAGACGTTTGCTTCGATAAGAGTGGAAACTTCTTCCTCTACATGGATGTGAAGGGTGGCGAAGACCCTTTGCGTAAGCACCACACATCTTCTATCACTCGCGACATTTGGCGCTACGATGTAAAGACTGGCAAGCACACCAACCTCACCAAACGAGGCGGCGAAGACCGCACACCTGTGCTCAGTGCCGACGGCAAGACTGTGTATTTCTTGAGCGAACGCAACGGCGGCTCATTCAACGTGTGGAAATTCCCATTGAACGACCCTTCTCAAGTGACCGCAGTCACCAATTTCAAGAAGAATCCTGTGCGCGGCCTTTCAATGGCCAACAACGGCACGCTCTGCTATTCGTACGACGGTGAAATCTATACCCAAGCCGCAAACGGAAAGCCCAGCAAGGTGAATATCAACCTCTTCCACGACGACGGCGACTCTATCAGCATCATCAACTACACTCGTGGTGCCACCAGCGCAAGCGTTTCGCCCGATGGCAAGCAAGTGGCGTTTATCGTGCGCGGTGAAGTGTTTGTCACTTCTGTTGAATATCCTACAACAAAGAAAATCACCGACACTCCTGAAGCTGAGGCAGATGTGTGCTGGGGACCTGACAACCGCACCCTCGTGTATGCAAGCGAGCGCAATGGCAAGTGGCAACTCGTGAAGGCCACTATCAGCCGCAAGGAAGACCTCAACTTCCCCAACGCCACTCTCATCAAAGAAGAAATCATCGCTCCCGACAAGAATGTGAATCGCAAAGCGCCTCAATTCTCGCCCGACGGCAAGAAGTTGGCTTTCATTGAAGAGGGTGTGCGCCTTATGGTGATGGACTTGAAGAGCAAGGCCGTTACACAGGTAACCGACGGCTCTCAATGGTTTAGCACTGAAGGTTCGTTCAATTACGACTGGAGTCCCGACAGCAAGTGGTTCTGCCTCGAATTTATCGGCAACGGTCGCGACCCATACAGTGATATCGGTATCGTGAGCGCTAACGGTGGAAAGATTACAAACATCACCAACAGCGCCTACATCAACGTGAACCCACGCTGGGTGCTCGGTGGTGGTGCCATCATGTTCATCAGCAACCGCTTCGGTATGCGCAGCCACGCATCTTGGGGCTCTCAAGACGACGTGCTCATGGCATTCGTCAACGAAGAAGCATTCGACCGCTACCGCATGAGCAAGGAAGAAATGGAACTGCTCAAGGAAGCTGAAAAGGCAGAAAAAGCTGAAGCCGACAAGGCTGCTAAGGACAAGAAAGATGGCAAGAAGGACGAGAAGAAAGACGATGCCAAAAAGGATGAAAAGAGCAAGGACATCGTGGTCGAGCTCGACAAGATTAAAGACCGCGTGGTGCGCGTGACGCTCAATTCAAGCGACCTCGCTGGCTGTGCCATCAACAAGGATGGCGATGTGCTCTACTATCTCTCTAAGGTGGAAAAGGACTACGACCTCTGGAAAATGGACCTTCGCAAGCAAAGCACACAACTCATCAACAAGATGAACACCAAGTGGGCTAACATCGAAACCGACAAGGATGGCAAAAACTTCTTCATCCTCGGTGGTAGCAGCATGAACAAGATGACCGGCGACAAACTTACACCTATCACTTTCTCTGCAACCGTGAAGATGAATCGTGCGCGCGAACGCGAATACATGTATGAAAACGTGCACCGCGAAGTGGCTCGCCGTTTCTACAACACCAATATGCACGGATGCGATTGGGAAGGCACCGTCAAGAACTATCGCAAGTTCCTCCCTCACATCAGCAACAACTACGACTTCTCTAACCTCTTGAGCGAAGTGCTCGGCGAGCTCAACGCCTCTCACACCGGCGGTCGATACTATCCAACCGGCGGTAGCGAAGCCACTGCTCAACTCGGTTTGTTCTTCGACTGGAACTACACTGGCAAAGGACTGAAGGTGGACGAAGTGATTGAATACGGCCCATTCGACCGCGCGAAATCTAAGGTGCGTCCTGGCACCATCATCACCAAAATCAACGGTGAAGAAATCACTGTAGAAAACGACTACACCACCCTGCTCAACGGCCAAGCTGGCAAGAAGGTGCTCGTCACTTGCAAAAACGCTTCTGGCGAATGGGAAGAAGTGGTGAAACCTATCAGCAACGCTGCTAACAACACCCTTCTCTACAAGCGTTGGGTGAAGCGTCAAGCAGCCCTCTGCGACAGCCTCTCTGGCGGACGCTTGGGTTATGTTCACCTACAGCAGATGAACGACAAGAGTTATCGTGAAATCTATGAAAAGGTGCTTGGCGAATACAACAAGAAGGACGGTATCGTAATCGACACCCGCTTCAATGGCGGTGGCCGCTTGCACGAAGATATCCAAATCCTTTTCAGCGGTGAGAAATACCTCACCCAGGTGGTACGCGGACGCGAAACTTGCGACATGCCAAGCCGCCGTTGGAACCGACCAACCATCATGCTTCAATGCGAGGCCAACTATAGCAACGCTCACGGCACTCCTTGGGTGTACAAGCACACCGGAATGGGTAAACTCGTGGGTATGCCTGTGCCTGGCACTATGACCAGCGTGAATTGGATTACGATGCAGGACGAAAGCCTCATCTTCGGTATTCCAATCATCGGCTACCGCTTGGCCGACGGTTCTTACCTCGAGAACAAGCAACTCGACCCCGACATTATGGTGGCAAACGACCCTGCAGTGATTGTAACAGGTCGCGACCAACAACTTGAAGCAGCAGTGAAAGAACTGCTTCGCGAAATCGACGCTAAAAAATAATTCATAATATTTTAATTAATACACACTTCGTCGAGGTCGCTATTCCAATGACGACCTCGACGATATTTAAAACACGGATACACAATTATGACATCAGAACTAATTACAGAAATTATCGGTTACGCAGCCAGCATCTGCATGGTGTTGGGCTACATTCCACAAACTATTCAAACTATCAAAACCCGTAAAACCGACGACATCGCTCTCGGCACATTCCTTCTCATGGCCATCGGTGGCGTATTCTTCTGCATCAGCGGTTTGCTCACTGGTCACATGCCACTGTTCCTCTGCAACCTTTGCACCACCACCATGAGTTCTATCATCTTCGGCATCAAGATGTATAACGACTACTTCAAAAAGAAAGACTAAGCAACAGCACATAGAGCAACGAGCGACTGGCACCACGTGGAGCCAATCGCTCGTTTTTTCCTTCAATCAATTATCACCAAAAAAAGGAATTAAGGTTATAGAAAACTTCTATTGCAAATCTATGCTATCAAAGTTAAACTAGAGTACTTTGGATGCAGATTATTCAAAATTCTTTAGATAACGACTCAACAAAAACGAACAAAAATACGGAAGTGTCAGAATTTGGTTAGCAAAACCCACATTTCCTGACGTGAGTTTTATCCCCCAAGATATATCAGCATATTTATCACTACCTATCAGTGTACGCATAGATTGCGACTGTCCCTTGCGTGCTTTCACCTCGATAGGGACGAGACTCCAGCGCGTACGCATAAAGAAATCTTCTTCCAAAGTAGAATCCTGCCGCTTGTAGTAAAACAACTCTGCACCAGATTTACGCAGAGCTTCCGCTACAATGTTCTCATACAAAGCACCTTTGTATGTACCCATATTTTGATTTTCCCTAAAGTCCACCTGAGACTCTTCATCAAGTTGGGCGACAAGAAGCCCTGTGTCGGCATAGTATAGTTTGTATTTTGAGTCATCATAGTTGCCTTTAATAGGTAATTCCGGAAAGTTCATACAATAGCAAATATTCACAATACCTGCATCTTGAAGCAACTCTATGCATCCCCAGTAGTCCTTGTTTTTTGCCCCTGAGGCGACCTTTGATATCTGAAATTTCTTGTTGTCTTGCGCAAGCTGTATAGGAATGCGGTTAAAAACATTTATAATGCGAGTTTGTTCTATGCCATGTACATATTTGCGTACATCTTCTTTATAGTCAAGCACCAATTGTTGCTGCATTTCAAGCACTCCTTCAAACGTTTCATGCTCTACATATTGCGACACGATTTCTGGCATACCTCCAGTGATGCAGTAGTCTTGAAAAAGCGACATGAATACCTTATGTTCTAATGCACTGAACGGACTTCTCTCTACCACATGCTGGTACAGCCCATCAATAGTGGCATCACTGTATCCTTTGGCCCAAAGAAATTCCTCAAAGTCCATAGAATACATATTATAGTCCTCCTTATACCCCACACTATTGTGTTCAATCTGGTGATAATGGATACCCAACAGTGAACCCGAGCAGATCACATCGTATCGACCGTCAATGCGAAAGAACTTAAGAGAAGTGGCAATATCGGGAAACTCCTGCACTTCATCAAAGAAGATGAGTGTATTCCCTTCCTCAAAATGAACCTTAGGATTAAGTATAGTGATATTCTTCAAAATCGCATCTGCACTATAGCCATCTTGGACTATTGCTTTGTAATGCGGTTCCTCGGCAAAATTAATCTTCACGACTTTCTCATAGTGCTTTGTCGCAAAATTCAATATTGCTTCTGTTTTACCCACTTGACGAGCGCCCTTAACTATGAGCGGCTTTTTATTCACAGACTCCTTCCACTCAACAAGATAAGTATCAATTTTTCTTTTCAAATACTTCATATAAACCTAAAATTAGAGCCATTTTTACCGACAAACACCTAAAATTAGAGCCATTTTACACTAACAAACACCTAAAATTAGAGCCATTTTACAGACACAAAGTTACAAAATCCCATATTATCCATCAAATTTTTTTCATCATTTCTCAGGAATCATGCACCAAAATCCGTTTCAACATTCAAATTTCCCGCCTTCGCGGTTTGGCGGAGGGCAAAGTAGCCGAAGATGCACGAAAGTGTGGCGCCTGCCACAAATGCAATGGCGGTGCTGTGAACGGGATTACCAAGGGCTACCATTGGGGCAGTGAGTGCACCCGACACAAATCCCATCGCGCCAAACAGTGCCGATGCCGTACCCGCTTGTTTGCGCTCACTCTCCAATGCCATTGTGGTGGATGCGGTGAGGGTGAAGCCCATAAACACGAGCAATGTGCAGAGCACGATTTCGTAGGGCCAAAAACCTAAATCAAGGAAAAGAACCACGGCTTCAATAATGCTCAGCACTATCATACCTATGCAGCTCACTTTCACGCCACTTGTGGCTTTCTTGAATTTGGCAGCACTGCCGGCACCGATAGCGATGAAGATTCCGTTGGCCGAGAGTGCCATGCTGGCTTGCATCTGATCGGTGTAGCCATAGTGGCTGAGAATGCTCCATACCGAGGCGATGTTGCCAAAAAGAATCACTTCGGCAGTGCATTGATGCAGCACATAAAGGATGTATTGCTTATTGCGAACAACAGTGCCATAGAGGCGGAAGGTGGCTAACAACGGACGACCCACCCGACGGCCATCGGGCAATGATTCTCGCAAATGATAAGTGCCTATCGCCATCAGCAAGCCTACGCCTGCCAGCATGAAAAACACTCCTTGCCAGCCAGCGATACCTGCCATCGCGCCACTGGCCATTGGAGCCACAATCGGTGCGATGCCGTTGATTGAGCCAGTAATGGCTATCACAGTCATCAGCTCGTGGCCTTTGAAATTGTCGGCGGCTATGGAGCGTGAAATCACAATACCCCCTGCTCCGCCGAAGCCTTGCACGAAACGCAAACCGATGAACATCTCCATGCTTGTGGCAAACGCCACTGCCAGTGATGCAACAAAAAACAGCGACACCGCCAAAATGAGCGGACGGCGCCTCCCATACTTGTCGCTCAATGGCCCGAGCACTAATTGGCCAGTTGCCAAACCTATCATACTGGCCGTGAGACCCATATTTGCCACAGCTTGTGTGGAGTGAAAATATTCCACCACAAGGCCAAGAATCGGGCCGAGTGTGTTGTTGATAAGAGGAGCAAACGCTGTGAAAGCCCCCAGCAATATCAACAGAAATACCTTATATCTTCTTTCCATTAAAATCAATCGCTCATCAAACCGCCACTTTGCTTAAATGCCAATGGCGACAGACCTGTCATTTTCCTAAAGAACTTTCCCATACTCGACTGGTCGGCGAAACCATACAGGTATGATATTTCTTTGAGTGAAAGGCCACTCATCTTGATATCTCGTTTCAATTTCGAAATCAGAATACCCGAAATCAGTTCTTTTGCACCTTTATTGGTCTTTTGTTTACAGATATCGCTCAAATACTTTGTGGTGATATTGAGACGGTCGGCATAGAATGCCACTTCATGCTCTGTGGCGCTGTGGTCGGCAACCAATCGCACAAATTCGCGGAAATAAGTGTCGGCCATCGTGTACATCGGCATTTTGGTGAAGTTTCCTGATTTGAATTCGCTCTCAGCCATCACCAAAAGCATACTGCGGAAAATGCATCCCGACACTTCCAACAAGCGCTTACTACTATTCATCGTGTCGTAGAGATGCATACTCTCCATCAAGCTGTTAAGCAGTTTCCACTCTTGCTCGTCGTCCACCACTTTCACCGGATGTGCAAATAGCAATCCCAGTAGTTCAGTCGGCACACCCACCGATATGTCGCGAGAGAAAGATTCTTCCATCACCATTACCCACGCTTCGAAATCTGGAGTCACATCCAAAATTTTCGTTTGCACCAAATGAGGAGCGAGCATACGTGCACCTTTAACAAGCGTTAAGCACTGCATGTTACCTTCAATCACAGCCTTGCCTTCAATGCAGAGTATCAGCATATTCAGCTTTGTATTATCGGGTAATTGCCTATTTTTTACCGAAGAGTCGATGCGAAACACAGCATAGCCCATCGCCGCTAAATCTTGTCTTAAATTTCTCATTACTTCGTATTTTTACCACAAAAATAGCAAAATATATGGAATTTTTCTGCCTTATATGCATTTTTTAACGAATTTCGGAGAACGGTAAAAAATTGCTTATTTCGTGAATTGAAGGAAAATCAGTAACTTTGCACACTAATAATCACATTGACGAAGCATTATGGCTGAAGAACAAAAACGAACGGTAAAAATCGAGACGCTGGGGTGTAAACTCAACTTCTCCGAAACGGCTACTATCGGTGCCTTGCTGGCCAAGCGCGGCATCACACCCGCACAGACCGGCGACGTGCCCTCTGTGTGCGTGGTCAACACATGCAGCGTTACGGAATTAGCCGACAAGAAATGCCGTCAACACATTCGCAGCCTTATCAAGCGCTACCCCGATGCCCTCATGGTGGTGACTGGATGCTACGCCCAACTGAAAAGCCAGGAAATTGCCGCCATCGACGGTGTTGACATTGTGCTCGGCAGCGAACAAAAACTCCATATTGCCGACTATGTGGACCGATGGATGAAGGATCACAAAAAAGAGGTGGCAGTGACACCACACAAGGATATACGCCAGTTCAGCCCTTCTTGCGAACGAGGCGACCGCACTCGCTACTGGCTCAAAGTGCAAGACGGATGCGACTATTTCTGCACCTATTGCACCATACCTATGGCACGCGGCCGTAGCCGCAGCGGCACCATTGAAAGCCTTGTGGCTCAAGCACGTGAAGTGGCAGCTGAGGGCGGTAAGGAAATTGTGATTACAGGTGTCAACATTGGCGATTTTGGTAAAAACACTGGCGAACAGTTCATCGACCTGCTACGTGCCTTCGACGATATCAAGGAAATTGAGCGTTTCCGCATCTCAAGCATCGAACCTGATTTGCTCACCGACGAAGTCATTGAATTCTGCGCCAATTCTCGCGCTTTCATGCCACACTTCCACATTCCGCTGCAGTGCGGTAGCGACGCTGTGCTCAAATTGATGCACCGCCACTACGACACCGCCCTGTTTGCCCACAAAATTGAGCGCATTCGCGCCCTCATCCCCGACTGCTACGTGGGCGTGGACGTGATGGTGGGCAGCCGTGGCGAAACACCGGAGCATTTTGAAGAGTCAATCAAGTTTATTGAAAATCTGGAGATGCAGCACCTCCATGTGTTCCCCTACAGCGAGCGCCCTGGCACCATGGCACTTCGCATCCCATATATCGTGCCCGAAAAGGAGAAGAAGGAACGCGTGGCGCGCATGATGCAGTTGAGCGACGAGCAAGAACGCCGCTACATCGAGCGCTACATCGGCACCATTCGCCCCGTGCTTTTTGAACAGCCCCATGGCGATGCTCCTATGCACGGCTTCACCGACAACTACATCCGTGTGAATGTCGCCCCTTGCGAAGCGCTTGTCAACCGCGTGGTGGATGTGCGTCTGCTCCGCATCTGCGACGACCTTTCGGTGGATGCCGAGGTGGTTATTAATGAATCAGAAAACACATCAGAAGCATAATGAAAGCCAAATTGCAAAACATATTGTTGGCTCCGCTCGGCTGGATGCTCCATCTGCTGGCATTCATGCCATGGTGGTGGATCTGGCTCAATTCCGACGCTCTCTATTTCTTGGCTTACCATGTGCTGGGCTACCGCAAAAAAATCGTACGGAAGAATCTCACCGACAGTTTCCCCGAAAAAAGCGAAGAGGAAATCAAAAAAATAGAGAAACAATTTTATCGCAATTTCACCGACTATTTCTTCGAAACCGTGAAGATGCTCCACATGAGCGAGAGCGAGATGAAGAAGCGCATGGTGTTCCACGATGCGGAATTGGTGGACCAAGCCGTAGCACGCGGGCAAAGCGTGATGCTCTATTGCTCCCACACTTTCAATTGGGAATGGCTCACCAGCATATCGCTTTGGTTGGAGGCCGACACTTTAAAAAAAGCCCCCGTACATGGGCAAGCCTATCATCCTCTAGAAAATCAGTGGTTCGACCGCTTTTTCCTCAATCTGCGCAACCGCTTCACCTCATGCTTCCCAAGCAATGAAGTGCTTCGCATCATGGTTGGTGCAAAAAGAAAAGGGCAACTGATGATTTTCGGATTCCTCAGCGACCAGCACCCGCTGCCTGGCCACACCGGGGTAATCACCAAATTCCTCAACCATCCCACCGACTTCATCAATGGCACCGAGGCAATAGCACGAAAAATCGACATGGCTGTGCTTTATTTCAACGTAAAAAAACTGCGACGAGGCTACTACGAATGCATTATGGCGCCTATGTTCGACCACGCTAAAAGCCAGCCTAAAGACGCCATCACCCTGCGATATGCCGAAATGCTCGAAGCATACATCAACGAAGCCCCTTCACTCTGGATGTGGACTCACAACCGCTGGAAACGCCCTGTACAATATCCCGACAACTTTAATTCACAAAACATCAATCAATAAGCATGAAACCCGTAGCCGTCATTATCCTCAACTGGAATGGAGCAGCACTTCTGCGCCGCTATCTGCCAAGCGTACTGGCCAGCACCAACAGCACCATAGCCGATGTGATTGTGGCCGACAATGGCAGCACCGACGACAGTGTAAAGGTGCTGAAGGAGGAATTCCCAACTGTGAAAACGCTCATTTTCGATGAAAACTGGGGATTTGCAGAAGGCTACAACAAATGCGTGTCGCTGACAGGCTACAAATACACGGTGCTGCTCAACAGCGACGTACGTACACCAGAAGCATGGCTTGAGCCTCTCTACGAATATATGGAAGCACACGACGACGTGGGGGCAGTGCAGCCTAAGTTGTTGAAAGATTTCGGACCCGACGACTCACGACAAGTGTTTGAATACGCAGGAGCAGCAGGTGGTTTCATCGACAAGCACGGTTTCCCGTATTGCCGAGGACGCATTTTTGGCACCGTAGAGGAAGACCACGGACAATACGATGGCGAAGCAACCGACATTTTCTGGGCCACTGGCGCTTGCTTTATGGTAAGGAGCGACGTGTACATGAAAGTGGGCGGACTCGATAAGGACTTTTTTGCACACATGGAAGAAATCGACCTTTGCTGGCGCCTGCTCAATGCCGGATACCGCAACTGCTATGTACCCACGAGCCGTGTGTATCACCTCGGCGGTGGCAGTCTACCACAGGGCAATCCCCGCAAAACCTACCTCAACTTCCGCAACAACCTCCTCCTCCTTCACAAGAACTTACCAGCAAAAGATGCCCGCAAAACGCTATTCATACGCCGTCTCTACGACACCCTTGCATTCTTCCAAAGCCTGGCAGGACTGCGCTTTGGCGACGCAAAAGCCATCATACGCGCGCATAACCATTTCCGCACCATGCGCAAGCAGTATGCCCAACCAGCCACAAAAAACCTATTGAAAGCATGCCCCGAAGGCCGTCGCAACATCATCATCGACTACTACCTCCGCCGCCGCAAAACCTACACCGCCCTAAAATAATTTTAGTAAAAAGGGACGGTTCTTTTTTACTAAAAAACTGGCATCGTTTGCTCATTGCTACGAGAGTTTTTTTAATAAAACAAACCGTCGGAAATTATTCGTCACCCTTTTGCTTCCCTTTCAAATAATTGTCTATCGCTCCGTAGCTGATACCTGACAAGCGACTTAATTGGGCTTTTTTCACACCCAACGCAACAGCCTTTCTCACAATTTCCTTCCGCTCTTTAATGGAATATTCACGGAAGTTAAGACCGCCGCACAATCTATCAACCAGCTCTTTAGCATCAGAATCCGTAATCTTGGGTTGTTTGATTCCACACCGTGTTTCTGCAGTGCGATTACAATCTTTTACAAGCTGGCAAATTTCGTCCCACGACATGCTCTCAAAAGGCATTTCTCTTGCACAAATATATTGGTTGAGTTTTGCCCCAGTATATTCGTGCCAACTGCTCCACCTGTAACGTCCCAATGAGTCTGCAATCTTTGCCTCTATCGGATTCTGGTGTATATAGCGAAGCAATGTGACAAAATAGGATTGATCTGCAACAGGCTCACTACGAAAACGATCGTGAAAAAGCGGACCCAGCCTTTCATGCCTCCTGTTGAAATACGCAACATAGGCCACACCTATCCGTTTCATCACAGCACCGATTGATTCAGAACTTTCCCTAATGAGCAAATGAATGTGATTGGTCATCAAGCAATAGGCGTATATATCGCAGTATGGAGGAAGGGGAACTCCATCTGCATCTACAGGCGAAACTACTGATCCTAAAATTTTCAAAAATTTGCGGCAATCAGTGTCATCCATAAAAATGGCACCTTTGTTTATGCCTCTCAGCATCACATGATAAACACCTGTTGGACTAACCGCTCTACTTTTGCGTGGCATATTGAAAATGAAATTAAACTGATTTCTAAATAAGTGGTTCAAATCGATTTGCAAATATACATCACCCGCAATGAAATAGCAAGCATTTTAATATTTTTTAGTAAAAAAGAACCGTCCCTTTTTACTAAATTTAGAGGCCGAGGATGAGGTTGATGAGGAAGGTGACATCGCTCACGTTCACCTCTTGGTCCTGATTGACGTCGCACACTGTGCGTGAGTATTCTGACGTGCCGAGAATGTAGTTGATGAGAGCTGTCACGTCGCTCACGTTCACTATGCCGTCGCCATTCACATCACCGTCCCAAATATGATTTTGCGCATCGGTCCCGTTAACGATAACTTCAGCATATACCGAGCTGTCGAGAGCCTCGGGAATTTCAAGATAAGCGCAGCCCGACCCCACGCGGTTGGCGCGAGAGTTGCTACTCAAGCGCTTAAACACATCGTCGGCGTGATTCCATATATAATAAGAGGCCTGGTCGGTGTTGTCTTTTGTGTAAGCATCAGTATATGAGCCTATCAGCATATTTTTCACACCAAGCGGACGTGCGGGCACCATGGGGTGCTCAAAGTAGATGCGCTCTGCCCCGTATGAATAGGCAATGGCTGGAGTGCCCGCAGGCAAAGGCATGGCGCGTGGCACCGGGGTGTATCTGACATCCACACGATTGCTTCTCTTTTCATAGCTGCTGATTATCTCAAACACCTCAGCCCAATAACTGCTCTCGGCAGGAATCAGGTCGATGTTGCAGTAGATAGGAGCGCGGTTGTTTGCACCCAGGTCTACATAGGGCAACACGCACCACTTCTGCTCGGCAGTCCAGTTGAGCGATTGGAAAGCATTATACACATGATTGTTGACATAGCAGATAAAATCGTCGGCATTGTCGCCAAAGAAGCACTCATCCAGGCTCGTTGACATCAGGAAGTCGGACTCCATCACAATCTTGTGCAACGGACAGCCGCGGAATGCGTCCTTGCCTATCTTGAACTGGTAAATGCGATTGGTCAGATGCTGGTCGGCTGTGAGTGATGTACAGTAGGCAAACGCCTCTTGCAGGATTTGGTTTACCGATGTTGGTATGACGGTGTTAAGTTTCGTACAATTGTAGAACGCTCTTGAGCCTATGTAGTTGAGCGTGGTGGGCATATCAAATGTTTCCAGCGAAACGCAGTTGGAGAATGCCGATGTGCCTATGTAGGTAAGTTTGTCGACATTGGTGATTGTGGTGACAGGGGTCGCGAAGAAGGCGCTCTGCTTGATAGCTTCAAGCGAGTTGCCAGCCACAAATGTGACGCGAGCGAGTTTCAAGTTGTTCAAAAACGCATATGCCTCAATGGTTACGGCCGTCTTGGGAATGGTGATTTTTTCGAGTTTTGTGCAGTTCCGGAATGCGCCTTCGTCAATCTTGGTCAAGCCAGTGAAGTACTGAAGTTCATCAAACTTAATGATTCTGGTTTGTCCCTGAAACACTTCGCCCAGCGATGTCACAGCAGCGGCCTCGCCATAACTCAGTTCATTGTCCTTGTTTGTGTCCCAGTTGCTAACGCACAGCGATTTCACCAGCGGGTCTTCAAAGAGGATAATGTCGGTGGGCTTGATCAAGTCGATGGCTATTGAATAGACATTGCTGCCATCGAGGTGGCGATATCCCATCTCGGTAAGCATGATGGTGGATGGATCGGGGCTGGTGATGCGACATCCATCAAATGTCACACCCGACGCACCCTCGAGAACGCCTTCATCGCCAGAAGAAAGATTCACCTTGCAATTAGAAAATGAAACCGCAGCCTTGTCCATTATATACATGGCAACCGAGTTGGAACTCGTGACCCGTAATGCACAACTGGCAACATTAATACCCTTGGCCGACAAGCCCGCATTACGGGTCACGAGTTCCAATTGGTCGGCGGTACTACTCCCTATCACATTAAACGCAGAAGCGCTGTAGCCGACCCTACCCGCAGGGGCATTGATACTACATTTTCCCTTGACAACAAGTGTAATTTCACAACCATAGTTGCCATCGCTAAACACCGGACGGTCAAAATTGGTTTTAATCACTGCATTGTCGAGAATGAAAGTTCCCGTATTACGATCACACACGACTGTGCCGCTCACCACATCCTGGGTGAGTGTGTCGGTCTGAACCTGTGTACCACAAAAGAAATATACACGATGTGCCTGTGCATCGGCATAGCCCATGATGGCGACCAAAAGCATCGCCAGGAAAATACAGTTCTTTTTCATAATAAATTCTCTTTAATTAAATATCCTAAAATGCAAAGATACAACAAATCAAACGAAAACCTTGCAGCGTTGACTACTAATCTTCTAATGAAAAGCCCTTTGGGGTCAAGAATCTTTACTATCAAATCATCAGCAATTATTCATCACCCTCTTGCATTTCTTTCAGGTGACCGGCGCAACATCATCATCGACTACTATCTCCGCCGCCGCAAAACCTACACCGCCCTAAAATAATCCTCTTTCGGCTGAAAGAGTGACTCTTCGGGCGAATACAAACATCGCGTCAGCAGTTGCAGTTGGGATAGAATTCCCCAGAATGGAGGGTTGCCGCCGGTCCGGTCATAAGGATATGACCAGTGGCGCTGTCGCAGTCAATCAGCAGATTACCGCCCAGCAGGCGCACGGTGATTGGCCAGTTCAGGCGCCCCGTAAGCACTGCAGCAGTGGCTGCTGCGCAAGCGCCCGTACCGCATGCCATAGTTTCTCCAGCACCGCGCTCCCATGTGCGGACAGAAAGCGTGCCTGGAGCATCTACACGAGCAAACTCGATATTGGCTTTTTCATTCCAAATCTCGTGGTTCTCAAGTTTTGCACCCATACCATGCACCATCTGGTCGGTGAAATTATCCACAAATGTTACACCATGCGGATTACCCATCGACACGGCTGTGATGCGCACATGCTTGCCGTCCACGTCTACGGGAACATCGAGCATCGACGCTCCTTGATAACGAACGGGAACGGAGTCGGGAGTGGTGACAGGCAGCCCCATGTCCACTGTCACGTTCTTCACCAGTCCATCATTCCCGGTGTGAACTTGCAGACACTTGATGCCGCTCATGGTTTCTATTGTGAGATTCTTCGTCGTCACGATTTGATTGTCGTAAAGGTATTTTGCCACACATCTGATGCCATTGCCGCACATTTGCGCTTCGGTGCCGTCGGCATTGAAAATGCGCATACGGCTGTCGGCAACGTCACTCGGAAGAATAGCGATAATACCATCGGTGTCGAGACCGGTATGGCGCTGGCTCATTTCCACGGCGAGGAGCGACAAGTTGCCTATCTCCCGGTCTATGCAGTTGATAAACGCAAACTTGTTGCCCAAGCCCTGCATGGTGACAAATGGAATAACAGCAGGAATGTCCATATGCCTGTGAAGGTCGTGACTGAAGTCGGCAATGGTTTGCTTTAGGCGTTTCAGTCCTTCGGTCAACACCACACGCGGAACACCCACATTCATACGCATGAAGCCCTCTCCCTGGCTGCCAAACGACACGCCATCGCTCAGCGCCAATCTGCCGTGGCCGATGAGCAATTTCACCAGCTCTTCCTGCGGAAGACCCAGTTTCCTGAAATCGAGCCAGATGGCAAAGGATGCGTCGGGACGATACATCGACACCTCCGACAATTCGCTACCGAGAAATTTGAAGGCATGGTCCACATTTCCCTGCAGATAATCAAGCACCTGGTCGAGCCACGATTCGCCTTCTTCGTAGGCGGCTTGTGTTGCCACCATAGCTGCAATAGGCGGTGTGTTGAATTCACTCGCCGACAGCCAGTTGAAAAATGGCTCGCGCAAACGTGGCGACTTCACCACTGCCCATGCGCTCACTATACCGGGAATGTTGAAGGTTTTCGACGGAGCACCCAGCGTCACGGTGTTCTCTCTGGCGTCATCGCTCACCGTGGCAGTGGGGATGTGGCGTTTGCCGCCGAGCATCATGTCGCCGTAAATCTCGTCCGAAACCAGAATGATACCATTGGCTCTACAAATGGATGCTACCCGCGCTAAGGTGTCAGCATCCCATTGCAGACCGATGGGATTGTGGGGGTTGCACACAATCATCATGGTGGGGTGCTCTCGATCAATCACCTCCTGAAGGCCGTCAAAGTCCATGGCATACTGTCCTTGCTGGTCAATTTTCAAGGGATTTGCCACCACCTTGCGGGCATTGCCTTCAATTACGCTGCGAAATGAATGATACACAGGTGGCTGTATAATGATACCGTCGCCTGGCTTACTAAAGTAGTTGATACACAGGCTCAATGCCTTTTTCAGTCCTGGCATGAATGTTATCTCATCGGTATTCACCTTCCATCCATGGCGTTTTTGAAGCCAAGAAGTGATACTGTCCCAAAATTCGCCGGGAGCGGAAGTGTAGCCCAGCACTGCGTGGTCAAGCCTTCGGCGCAGGGCATTGATAATGCACGGACAGGCTTCAAAATCCATGTCGGCTATCCAAAAAGGAAGTAAGTCGTGTCGGCCGAACTTGCGGTCCATTTCTTCAAATTTTGTGGCGCAGGTGTCGTGCCTATCCACCACATTGTCGAAGTTGTATGTTTCTGTACCCATGTTGATGCGTTTACGTTTGCCTTATTGTAAAATCAAGCCATTTTCAAAAAAGCTTCGAACAAAAAAACTCTAAAATGAATTATACTATAATCATTTGATTTCCTTTGCATTGACGACCCTTCCATTATTTGAAGCCGGCAAAAAAAATCAAGCACAAAACATATCGCTACGTTTGCGACCGACAAAATTACTAATTTTTTTATGACAAGCACCTAATTCGGAAAAAAAAATAACACGACACCCTGATACTTCCCCACAAAATCACAGTGGAAATTCTGTAAAACGAGACGGTCCTTTTCCACTAAATTATTGATTAAGGGCTTCTTTGAGCTGGGCGATAGCTTCTTCGGGCGTGGCACACTCTGCCATCAATCGCACAAACTTGCTGCCGATGATGGCGCCCGCCGAATGTTGCTGCGCGGCTGTGATAGTAGCCTTGTTTGAAATGCCAAATCCCACCAGCGTTGGGTTATTGAGGTGCATGTCTTGAATGCGTTTGAAGTAGGCTATCGTATCGGGGCCATATTCGTTTTGTGCACCGGTGGTAGCATCGGTTGATACCTCGTAGATAAAGCCTTCGGTATTCTGGTCGATAAGACGTATGCGCTCTTCACTGGTCTCGGGTGTGATAAGCATGATTATTTTCACGTCGTAACGGTCAGCAATTTCTTTATACTCATCCATATATACGTCAAACGGAAGATCGGGAATGATAGCGCCGTCTATGCCACACTCGCTGCAACTCTTGCAAAAGTTTTCAAATCCATATTGGTATATCACATTCAAATACCCCATAAGCACTAAGGGCATCGCGACACTTGCACGCACATCTTTCAATTGGTCAAATAATGTAGCCAGCGTCATGCCGTTTTTGAGTGCTTGCGTGGCGGCAGTCTGAATCACTGGGCCATCAGCCATGGGGTCGCTGAAAGGAATTCCTATCTCGCAAATATCAACCCCGGCTTGCTGGAGGGCATTAAGTGTGGGCACTGTGCTATCCAGGTGGGGATAACCTGCGCAGAAATAAATGTCGAGTAGGCCCGACTTTTTAGTGCTAAACAATTGAGTTATTCGGTTCATAATGTTATATCGTGTTCTGTAAAAAGGATTTAATAGTTTTTGTCCTGTAGAATTCTTAGATTTGAAGCAAATCAAGAAATTCCTGAATTTTCTCTGTTGACTTCACTGCGGGAGCAATTTCAAATTTGCTGTTGATGTCTACACCGACCATGAGAGGATGATGCAGCAGATGAATGTCGTGCATGTTGTCAAGTCCCAATCCGCCACTCAATAAAAATGGCGTTTTGCCTTTATAGCCTCTGAGCAAACTGTGGTCAAAAGCCTTTCCACTACCGCCAGCCGTAGCACAGTAGGTGTCAAAAAGCAGATAGTCGGCATGCCCGTCGTAGCGGTGGATATCGTCCCAGCACACATCGTCATTAACACCAAAAGCTTTGATGATACCACACCCTGTGGCTGAGCGAACGAGGTCGCAGGTGTGCACCGTCTCTTGCCCATGAAGCTGTATCATATCGAGGCAAAATATCTCGCTTCGCTCTTTGATGAAATCAATACTTGCATCAACAAACACGCCCACACGCTTGGCTCGCTGGGGCATGAAAGATGGCACACTGCTCACATAGCGCTTTGATGGCGGATAGAATATAAAGCCCATCCATTGAATGGGGAGGCTATCGACGCTACGAATGTTGTCGGGCTCGCGCATACCACACACTTTCACTATCATCGCTGCAACTGCTGAATAAACTGGCCAAGCGACTCTGCTGGCGACTCTTGTTTCATAAAGCGCTCGCCCATAAGGAAACCGCGATAACCAACACTGCGTAGCATTTTCAGGTCGTCAACGGTTTTCAAGCCGCTTTCCGAAATCTTCACAAATTCGTCGGGGATGAGTTCTGCCAATCGTACCGACGTGTTGACATCTGTCTTAAACACGTGCAAATCACGATTGTTTACACCAACCACGCTTACACCGTCGCATATGTATTCCAGCTCGCTTTCGTTGTGCACTTCAAGCAACACGTCCAAATCGAGTTGTTTGGCTCTTTCGGCCAATAAACGGCACTGTTGCTTGTCGAGGCAAGCGGCAATAAGCAAGACGACATCTGCCCCTGCGCCTTTGGCTTCGTGTATTTGATATTCATCGATAATGAAATCTTTGCGCAAAATGGGCAAATCTACAATCGGGCGCATTTGCTCCACAAATGCCAATTGGCCGCCAAAGTAGGGCTCATCGGTAAGTATCGACAAGGCTGTAGCTCCAGCCTCCACATAGCCAGGAACTACATCAAGTGGCTTCAAGTCGGGAGCTATCCAACCCAACGACGGCGACTTGCGCTTAAACTCGGCAATGATACCTGTGGCCGATGCACGCAGTGCTTGCGGTAGCGAATGGTGCACCAGCATGCCGTCGGCCATCAAGCGGTCCACTCTATCAATTGTATTCCTGCGCATTTCTGCCGAAATAAGATCCAAATCATGTCGCTTGCGCAAGCATATTTCATCAAGTATGGTTGCCATGTTATGAATGGTTTTAACTGTTTATTTCTACAAACTTCTTGAATGCCTTCAGTGCCTTTCCACTTTCCACCGACTCGCGCGCGATGGCCACTGAGTCGGCAATAGGAAGATTCTTGTCCATAATGCTGATACCGCATGCCGCATTGGCTATCACAACGTTATTTTGTGCCGGGGTTGCAGTGCCTTCAAGCACCGCATCAAATATTTTCATCGCTTCCTCTGGGGTACTTCCACCATAGAGTTCTGATGCTTCCACATACTCCAATCCCATATCCACGGGAGTGATGACTTTTTCGTAGTTGTTTGTGCAAATCTTGAAACCGCTGGTAAGTGATATTTCATCGTATCCGTCATAGCTATTCACCACCCCGAAGTTGTCTCCTATCTTTTGGTGTACATTGTTGTAGAGGCGCAACTGCATTTGCGTAGCAGTACCATGCAACGAGTTCTTGGGCTGGCAAGGATTCACGAGCGGACCCAGCAGGTTAAAGCAGGTGGGGATGCCGAGCGCCTTGCGAGTTGGTCCCACATGTTTCATGCCGTGGGCAAACAGTGGCGCATGGAAGTAGCATATCCCGGCTTCCTCAAGCGATTTCTTCAACAAATCGACATCGTTGCTAAACTTGACTCCGTGACCGGTAAGCACATTGCTGGCTCCACTCACCGAGGTACTGCTGCCGTTGCCGTGCTTGGTCACAAGATAGCCAGCACCAGCCACAACAAATGCCGAGCAAGTGGAAATATTGAAGGTGTTCTTTCCATCGCCACCAGTGCCCACGATATCGAGCGAGTTATATTCACTCATGTCAACGTGCAAACCTGTGTCGAGCAAGCCTTGACGAAATCCCATAATTTCGTCGACGGTAATGCCTCGTGTCTGTATAGCCATCAGCAAGGCGGCTATTTGCTGCACATTGTATTTTTCTTCTGTTATCCCCAGCATGATGCTGTGGGTATCTTGTTGCGAGAGGGTCTCGCCCGCCATCAGGCGCAATAGATATTCTTTCATTTGTATTGTCTATTTTTGATTTAACCAGTTTTTGATAATGCGCTGTCCTTCTGGAGTAAGGACCGACTCTGGGTGGAATTGGATGCCACGAATGTCAAATTCCTTATGTCGGAGAGCCATCACCTGCCCCTCCTCGCTGCTTGCTATCACTTGAAGGCTGGTGGGAAAATCTTCAACATCCACCACCCATGAATGGTAGCGTCCAACAAGTAGAGTAGTCTCCATGCCTGCAAATAGGTAGTCGCTTGTGTCGACGGTGACCGCCGATTGTATGCCATGATACACTTCCGACAAGTTGGTTAGCGTTCCGCCAAAGTATTGTCCGATGGCTTGATGGCCTAAGCACACGCCCAAGATTGGTTTAATGCCTTTGTATCGGTCTACAACTTTCAGCGTAAGGCCTGCTTCATCGGGTATGCCAGGACCTGGCGAAAGAATAATCTTGTCAGCAGCCACCAAATCGTCGAGGTCAAACTTATCGTTACGTACCACTGTCACTTCTGCTCCCATTTGCTTGACCAGGTGGGCCAAATTATAAGTAAACGAGTCGTAATTATCTATGATGTAAACTTTCATTGTTATAATGTTTTAGGGATATCATATACCATTGCTGGCCATGTCTATCGCTTTGCGCAGGGCGCCCAACTTATGGTTTGCTTCTTGCAGTTCGTATTCTTCGTTGCTCTTGGCCACAACACCGCTGCCAGCCTGAAACCACAGTTCGCCATTTCGGCTCACAAACGAACGGATAATGATGGCCTGGTTAAGTTGCCCGTCAAATCCCATGAAGCCAATACATCCCGCATAGGCACCACGACTATGAGGCTCGAGTTTTGAAATAATCTTCATTGCTTCAACTTTTGGTGCGCCCGACAATGTTCCTGCCGGAAAGGTGTCAACAAATGCCTTAAATCCATGAGCATCATCGTTGAGAGTGCCCACCACACGACTCACCAAATGAATCACATGGCTGTAAAACTGCATTTCCTTGTAATTGGCCACATGCACATCGTGGCAGTTTCGGCTCAAGTCGTTTCGGGCCAAATCCACAAGCATTACATGCTCTGCATTCTCCTTGGGGTCTTGGCGTAGATACTCGGCATTCTCCCGGTCCTGTTCAATGTTGCCTGTGCGTGGCACGGTGCCCGCAATAGGGTCGATGTAGGCCTCACGCCCCTCTATGCAGCAATGAGTTTCGGGTGAGCTGCCAAAGATGCGAAAGCCAGCAAAATCGAAATAAAACAGATAAGGCGACGGATTGATGCAACGCAGTGCGCGATACAGGCACAGGTCGTCGCCCTCATAGCGCTGAACGAAACGCCTACTGGGCACAATCTGAAACACATCGCCACGCAAGCAATGCTTAATACACTGGGCTATAGTTGCCTTGTATTGCACATCCGTGGTGGTGCTGGCACATTCACCCACCGCCTTGAAGTCGTAGGCGGGTGGATTCGGACTATTAAGCAGCGCCTGTATCTTGTCGATATCATTCTCTTGTTGACCTTCGGGCACAATATCAACCATCGTGAGAGAATCGTCGTAGTGGTTAAACACGATTAGATTGCGATAGAAAATGTAGCAGATATCAGGGGCGTCGTTCTTCTCGGCTGTAACATCCTTCACCGGTATATTCTCGAAATACCGCACAGCATCGAAGGCCGTGTAGCCATACAGTCCACAATAGCCTTTGTCATCACCCGTAATCTCAAAAAGGCTGAAATAATCTTCAAATGCCTTGTCTATGGTGTATTGCTCACTCAAAGCGTGCTTATTTACGGTGCCATCGGGCATCGTCATTGTCACCACTCCATGCCCCACACTAATGCTTGCGATGGGGTTGAAACCGATAAACGAACGGTGATTACTGCCATCGTGATAGTCGGAGCTCTCCATCAGACAGCTTTGGATATACTTGTCTCTCACCTTTATATAGGTGTTTACAGGGGTGTACCTGTCAGCGAGGATACGTTTGTATATTGCGTTGTATTTATATTGTGCCATAGAGTTTTTAAGAATTTTGTGCCATCAGTCGGCATATTGCTTGTTGTTTAGAAAATTCTGCATGTCTTTATCGCCACGGCCGCTCACCGTTATCACCACCACGTCGCTGGGCTTGAGCTCCATCTTGGGCAGCACGGCAAGGATGTGAGCCGACTCCATGGCTGGTATGATACCTTCAAGACGGGTGAGTTCGTAAGCGGCACGCACTGCTTCATCGTCATTCACCGAGTAGATGGTGGCGCGGCCACTCTTCGCAAGGTGGGCATGCACAGGGCCTATACCTGGGTAGTCAAGTCCGGCCGATATCGAGTAGGGCTCTATCACCTGACCGTCGGGCGTTTGAAGCACCAGTGTCTTGCTTCCATGTAAAATCCCCACCGAACCGCTGTGTATTGTAGCAGCGGTCTTATCGGTGTCGCATCCCATGCCTCCAGCTTCGGCAGCCACAAGCTTCACGCGCTCGTTATCAAGGTAATGGTAGAAGGTGCCTATGGCATTCGAACCGCCGCCCACGCATGCCATCAGATAGTCGGGATAGTCACGACCAATTTTCTCGGGCAACTGTTGTTTGATTTCTTCGCTGATAATGCTCTGCAATCGTGCCACAATATCGGGATATGGATGCGGACCCACCGCCGAGCCCATGATATAGAACGTGTCGGCAGGATGGCAACACCAGTAACGTATAGCCTCGTTCACGGCATCCTTCAGCGTCATGTTGCCGCTGCTGACACTTTGCACCTTTGTGCCGAGCATCTTCATGCGCTCCACATTGGGCATCTGCCGCTGTATGTCGGTTTCGCCCATAAACACCGTGCAAGGCATATTCATCAGCGCGCACACAGTGGCTGTAGCCACACCATGCTGACCGGCACCTGTTTCTGCAATAATTTGGGTCTTTCCCATTTTCTTGGCAAGCAATATCTGCCCCAGCGCATTGTTGATTTTGTGAGCCCCGGTATGGTTAAGGTCCTCACGTTTGAGAAAAATACGGGCGCCATATTTGTCGCTCATACGCTTGGCTTCATACAGCGGATTCGGCCTACCCACATAATCGCGAAGCAATGCACGGTACTCTTTCTGGAACTCTTCGCTTTCAATGATAGGAATATAGGCGCGCTTTAGTTCATCGGTGCACTTATAAAGCACTTCTGGCACATAAGCTCCGCCAAACTCACCATAGTAGCCATTATTGTCAATGTTGTAGTTCATTGTTATATGTTTGAATATTGTTATATATATGCTAACAAAAAAAAGGACCTGTCGTGAGTGACAAGTCCCTATCTTAAAGTTTCAACCAAATAATAGTGGGCAAAAAGTAGTCATACTCACAAATTGAATATCAATTTCGAGTTGCTCCACCATCGTATGTCTGTTAAAAATATCATGTTCTCTATTTTTATACCGCAAAATTAAATATTTATTTTTAAATATGCAAGTTTTATGGTTAAAAATAATAAACACCGCTTTTTTTTCAGTTCTAAAGTAATACATTAGTATATATATCCACACAAAAAAACACATCATACAATCATCACATTTACACTTTTTCGGCAAAAAGTATTGACAACGGCCCTCCAATGTTGTAATTTTGCAACTAATTTAGTTTTATTGCCGTTTTATGCACTTATGCCTACGGCATTATTTCTGAAAATTGAATTTATAACAACAAACTACAGATATAAAAAATGGCTAACAACGAAAGCAAACTGTTTAAAGAAACAACAAAAGTGAACAACAAAGCCAATAAGGAAGTGATGCCTTTGGGCAAAATCAACTTCATTATGATTGCCGTGTGCGTGGTTCTGATTATGTTCGGTTTCTTCCTGATGACCGGTAGTGCAAACACCGGCTCCACCTGGAATGAAGATGTGTTCAACTCCACTCGCACCGTGGTTGGTCCGATGATTTCTCTCGCAGGCTTCACCTTGCTGATTTTCGCAATCATCTACAAGAAAAAAGACAAAAACGCAGAACTCAATAAAGAAGCATAAACATGGACTGGTTACAAGCGCTTATTCTGGGTCTGGTACAAGGCCTCACCGAATATCTGCCAGTGAGCAGTAGCGGCCACCTTGCCATCGGTTCATATCTGTTCGGCATTGAGGGAGAAGAAAACCTCGCTTTCACCGTGGTGGTGCACGTGGCCACAATCCTCAGCACTTTCGTGATTCTCTGGAGCGAAATCGACTGGATTCTTCGCGGGCTGTTCAAATTCAAGATGAACGACGAAACCAAGTATTTCCTCAACATCGTGGTGTCGATGATTCCAATCGGCATCGTGGGCGTGTTCTTCAAAGACACCGTGGAAGAAGTGTTCGGCTCAGGCCTTCTGATTGTGGGATGCATGTTGCTCCTCACCGCAGCCTTGCTCACATTCTCCTACTATGCAAAGCCTCGAATCAAAGAAGAAATCACCTGGAAAGACGCCCTCATCATTGGCTTGGCACAGGCTGCAGCCGTGATGCCCGGTTTGTCACGCTCAGGTTCTACCATCGCTACAGGTTTGATGCTGGGCAACAAAAAGGAAAAGTTGGCGCAGTTCTCTTTCCTCATGGTGATTCCTCCCATTTTGGGCGAAGCGCTCCTCGACGTGCTCAAGGCCATGAAGGGCAGCAACCCATTTGGCGACATTTCCACTTTGTCGCTTGCAGTAGGTTTTGTGGCAGCATTCATTTCCGGTTGCCTCGCTTGCAAGTGGATGATCAACATCGTGAAGAAAGGTAAACTCATATATTTCGGCATCTATTGCGCTATCGTTGGTGCCATCACCATCATTTGCTCATTCCTTTAAACTACCGATATGCTCAACCCCATTGAAGGCGAAATTTTCTGTGTCGACAAACCTCTCACCTGGACTTCATTTGCCGTTGTGAAAAAGGTGCGTGGCACACTACGCACAATGCTCGGCTCTGGCAACATCAAAGTGGGACACGCTGGCACGCTCGACCCTCTTGCCACTGGCGTACTCATCATTTGCACCGGTCGCAAGACCAAGCAAATCGACCAACTTCAAGCCGGAGTGAAGGAATATGTGGCCGACATCCGACTGGGGGCAACCACTCCTTCGTTCGACCTCGAAACTGAAATCGATGCCACCTACCCCTGGGAGCACATCACTCGCGAAAAGATTGAGAAAGTGCTTCAAAGCCAGTTTGTGGGCACCATCGAGCAAGTGCCACCAAAGTTTAGCGCTTGCAAAGTGGGCGGCAAGCCCGCCTACAAGTTGGCTCGCAAAGGAAAAGAGGTAGAAATCCGCCCCAAGACACTGGTCATCGACGAGATTGAGGTGCTCAATTGCGGACTCCCTGCCGAACCCACACTTCAAGTGCGTGTGGTGTGCAGCAAAGGCACCTACATCCGCGCTTTGGCACGAGATATCGGCACTGCGCTGGGCAGTGGCGGCCACCTCACCGGATTGCGCCGCACCCGCGTGGGTGATGCAAAAGTGGAGAATTGCCTCTCTGTAGATGCCTTGCTCCAATACCTCGAAGGCGAAACCTATGTGATGCCCGACGAGGCCGAGGAACAACGATTGGCGAAGGAACGCGCCGAAAACAAACTGCGTGCAGCCGCTGTGAAAGCGAAGCGTAAAGCGGCTGAGGCGGCACGCAAAGCAAAACAAGAATTACAAAAACAATAATCATCATAACAAAACTTCTCTTTTATGAAATTATCAGAATTTGATACCAAAATGCCTAAAGAGCTCATCGCAACTGAGCCTACATTCCACCGCGACGAAGCACGCCTGATGGTGCTTCACCGCAAAACCGGTGAAATTGAGCATAAGGTATTCAAAGAAGTACTCGACTACTTCAACGAAGAGGACCTTTTCGTGTTTAACGACACTCAAGTTTTCCCTGCAAAACTCGAAGGTAACAAGGAAAAAACAGGTGCAAAAATCGAAGTGTTCTTGCTCCGCGAACTCAACGAGGAGCACAAGTTGTGGGATGTGCTGGTTGAACCTGCACGCAAAATCCGTATTGGCAACAAGCTGTACTTCGGTCTCGACGACTCTATGGTGGCTGAAGTTATCGACAACACCACATCTCGTGGCCGCACACTACGCTTCCTCTACGACGGACCACACGATGAATTTAAAAAGAATCTTTTCGCTCTCGGCAGCACACCTCTCCCCTACTACATCGAACGCGAACCAGTGGAAGAAGATGCCGAACGCTATCAAACCATTTTCGCAAAAAGAGAAGGTGCAGTGGTGGCACCATCGGCTGGCTTGCACTTCAGCCGCGAATTGATGACACGTATGCAAATCAAGGGCGTTGACGCCGACTTTCTCACCATGCACGTGGGCCTCGGCAGCTATCGCGACATCGATGTGGAAGACCTCACCAAGCACCGCATGGACAGCGAGCAGATGGAAGTGACTCCTGAACTCTCTGCCAAGGTGAACGCTAAGCGCGACGGTGGACACAAGATTTGTGCAGTAGGCACTTCTGTGCTCCGCGCAATGGAAACTTGCGTGGGTATGGGTGGCCATATCAAGGCCTACGACGGATGGACCAACAAGTTCATCTTCCCACCTTACGATTTCACCACTTGCGACGCTCTTATCAGCAACTTCCACATGCCATATTCTGTGATGCTGATGCTCACTGCAGCATTTGGTGGCTACGAACAAGTGATGAACGCCTACAAGGTAGCTATCGAAGAAAAATACCGCTTCGGTGCTTACGGCGACGCTATGCTTATTGTAGACTAACTCAATCAATTATTCACACGGAAACTATATACAATTTGGGCGCTTCTTTCAAACATAAAGCAGCGCCCATATTTATGAAAAACTTCAACAATTAACAAAACCAATGAAACAGATTTTCAGCTTTTTTATTTGTACACTATTCACGCTGGCTTCAAACGCTACCGAAATCACCTATCGCGTGGCTTCGTTCAACAACGACGCTGGCGATTTCGTGATGGAAGCCTGGGGCGAGAAGCCGGAAGGTGCAATCGCTTATTTTGAAAACAGTTATGGTGCCACTATCGGCAACCGCTACAACCAAATCCCGCGCAACAAAGAGGCCGCATTCTTGCTCTACGGATGGCAAGGATGCACCATCAAGAGCATCACTTTCTCTATGTGCTCTAACAACAAGGCCGGCACTATCGGCTATTCGGTTGTAGACGGAGAGAACGAGCTCTGCAAGATGGCACCAGTCGACTTTGCCAGCGACCAGTGGTTTGGCGAATGGCTTTCTAAAGACCAAGGCGTGTATGGCGACATCACCAAGGTGGTAAACCTACAGCCACTCAACACCGACACGCTTCTCATCAAACTAAAAGCCGGCACAGCCGAAGGCTCTGTCTACATCAACGCTATCACCATCGACTACGAGGCGCCAGAAGGCACTTTCCTGGAAACGCCTATGGGATGGATTTTTGAAAAACTGGAAAAGAAGAGCACCTTTGCAGAAGGCGATGTAATTATGCTCTATCGCTCAGGAGCGGCTTCTGCCGACCTCGGTGGTATGGAGTCCTCAAAATACATCGATGCAATGATTATCAACAGCACCTCTAATGTCACCGAACCCGATGTGCTCGTTTTCCGACTCGGCAAGGAAGGCTCTGCATGGACGCTCACCGACCAATACGGACGAAAACTGGGTGCTTCGGGCGAAAGAAACCTCACTTGGGACGAAGGTGTTACAACTTGGAATATCACTCTCGGCTATGAAGGTGCTACCATTGCCAACACCAACACAAAATATGGCACACTGCGCTACAATGCGCCCGTTGAAAGTTACGCTCGCTTCTGGAACTACACCAGCAACACTCTCGCGCTCCCATTCATGTATCGCCGTGTTCGTCAAAACGACCCTGTGCCTTGCACCGGCATTACTCTCAACTACACCGAGCGCACCATCGAACTTGGAGAGCAGGACACCATCATGGTGAAGGCGACCGTCGACCCTGTTAAGGCCACCGACAAGCGTGTGACTTGGGAAAGTAGCGACACAAAAGTGGCTACAGTGAAGAACGGTATCGTCCATCCTCTTGCCAATGGTACCACCATCATCAAAGCCACAACCGTAAGCGGCGGAATATCAGCAGAAATGCGCCTCACCATTGGCCACGAGCCTTCGCCAGCATTATTGGGTGATGTCGACAGCAATGGCACTATCGACGTGAGTGATGTAACCGCTCTCATCAACCAAATTTTAGGCGAAGCCTCATATCCTGTTGAGCGCTGCGACATCGACGGCAATGGAGTAGTGAACGTATCCGACGTCACCGCCCTCATCAACATCATCCTCGCTCAGTGAGGATGAGCTATCGTTGAACAAAACGAAAATAAAAATAGAGAGAGGCTGCCCCGCTGGAGCAGCCTCTTGCTATTGTGTTGTCCTAAATAAACTTAGAGTTTGAAGGTGAGTTCGGTCGACGACACGCCAAGTTCGGTGGTGCGAGCACTTGGTGCAGCACCAGCCACCGTTATTTTGTAGTCGCCCTTCATCAGGCGAGAGGTGCCGTCGTGTTGCACCATCTTCAATCGTTCGGCATCAATTTCAAATTCCACCACCTTGCTACTGTTAGCAGGCATCTCCACTCGCTCGAATGCCACGAGACTCTGCAATGGAGTGGTCTTGCCAGCCATTGGTGCTGTGAGGTAGACTTGGGCCACTTCGGTCACAGCCTTGTCGCTTTCGTTGGCAATGGTCACTTGCAACTTCAGGTTTTCTTTCCCCTTGTATTTCTTGTTGAGCATCTTCGCTTCGCTGTACACGATTTTGCCGTAGGTCAAGCCATAGCCAAAAGGATACATAATGCCATCGGTCATATATTTGTAGGTGCGTCCGTCCATCGAATAATCCTCAAATGCAGGCAGTGCTTCGGTATTGGTGGGGAAAGTCATTGGCAAGCGGCCAGAAAAACTTGCCTCGCCAAAGAGCAATTCGCCAAGCGCCTCGCCACCTTCCTGGCCTGGATACCACGCATAGACCACAGCATCGCACAATTTGTTGATTTCCATCATATCCACAGGGCTGCCGCCTGTGACCACAGCCACGAGTTTACAGCGACGGTCTTTGCTCAATTCACGCAAAAATTTCAGTTGGCTTTCGGGAAGCAGCAGATTGTCGCGGTCGCCATTCAAAGGAGAAGAAATGGCATCGCCTTCTTCACCTTCGGTGTTACCATTGTTGCCCACAAACACGATGCACACATCGCTCCACTTGCCTTCATAACTCCAGTTGTGTGGGTTGGCAGGCTCATTGGAAATGAGGAAGCCCTGTTTGTAGTTCACGCTCGTGCCAAGGCCCGCTTTTGAGGTGATGCCTTGCAGATATGAAGTGTAATGGTTCGACACCCCGTAATAGTTGCCCATCATTGAGAACACATCAGTGGCGCTTGGGCCAAGCACATAGATGGTCTTGGTGTCTTGCTCGATAGGAAGCACTCCGTCGTTTTTCAGCAGCACCATACTCTCAAGAGCAGCCTTCTTTGCAAGGTCGGCGTGTGCCTTGCTACAGATTTCGCTCTGTGGAACATCATTATACGGACATTCAGGGTCGAATCCGATGATGCCGAGTTTGAGTTTGGTCATCATCATTGGGAGCAATGCCGCATCCACTTCTGCCTCGGTAAGAAGACCTTTCTTCACTGCCTCTGGCAATGCATGAAACATCGAGCCGCACTCCAGGTTCAAACCGCTCTTGATGGCGATAGCTGCAGCCTCTTCATCTGTTTTGGCAATCTTGTGTCCCCAGCGAATATCGCTAATTGCACCACAGTCCGACACCACATGCCCTTTGAAGCCCCACTTGTCGCGCAAGATTTCGGTAAGGAGCAAGTGGCTACCCGAAGCGCTTTCGCCATACACGCGGTTGTAAGCACCCATCACGGCCTCCACTTTGCCATCCTGCACAAGCATCTGGAATGCGGGGAGATAGGTTTCATACAGGTCGCGAGCCGATGGATTCACGTTAAATTCGTGGCGTAGGCGTTCCGGTCCGCTATGCACGGCATAGTGCTTTGCACAAGCAGCGGCCTTCAGATAAAATGGGTCGTTGCCTTGGATTCCCTTCACATAGGCTGTGCCGAGACAACCCGACAAAAACGGGTCTTCACCATAGGTTTCCATGCCGCGTCCCCAACGTGGGTCTCGGAAAATATTCACATTTGGTGCCCAGTAAGTGAGGCCTGCATATTGGCCATAATTCTGGATTTTTTGATTGGCAACGAATTTCGCACGTCCTTCAGTCGACACTGCATCGCCAATAGTTTGCACCAATGCGGGGTCGAATGTTGCGCCAAGGCCAATGGGCTCAGGAAACGCAGTGGCCACACCGTTGCGAGCCACACCATGGAGCGCCTCATTCCACCAGTTGTATGGCTTGATGCCCAGGCGGTCGATGCCTGGAGCACCGTTCATCAGCTGGTCGGCCTTTTCTTGCAAAGTCATCTGTGCAATCAGCGCCTTTGCCTTTGCCTCCATTTTTTGATACTTGTCGGAATTAGCCTGGCCTACCGACACCAATGATGCCGACAGCGCCAAGCCCACGGTTAACAGTTTTCGTAGTTTCATCTATTGATAGTTTTTGGTCATTATTTTTCTCAAATTTACAACAAAGATTTCCAACAACATCATCTTGCAACAATTTTACAACAAAATAGCACAATCGCTACATTTCCCCCACCACAAAACAAAAATCCGGCCTCCGCATATGGCGAAGACCGGACATCTATATCGTAGCCGATACTTATTGGTAATCAATGAAGAGAGGACAGCCCTCCAAGTGCCATACCAAAAGCCGCAAAACCAACCATCACAAGCAAAATCAACAGCACTAACGACACTATTGATATAATCAGCCCTGCTTTAGCAAGCCCTTTCGGCTCTTTTTGCAGACCTATGATAGAGAACACCAGGCCCAATATCCAAAACACAAAGCCACAATAAGGTGTCCAAAAGAGTAGCGAACACACAAAGCCCGCAACTCCCATCGTGTTGTTTTGGGCGCTTGGTTGCTGATAGCCATACTGAGGTTGAGGCTGCTGGTAATTGTATTGAGCCTGACCATATTGAGGCTGGCCGCCAAAAGGGGGAGGTGTCTGACCAACAAACAAATATGCCAGTGCCGCCACCTGGTTTGCTGGTTGCCACGAAGGCATACCAGCAGACCAAACAGGCGTTGTTGGGGTTAAACCATTCATCAGCAATTCGCTTTCATCAAATGGACCTAATTGCTGCCCATTTATGTGCATGTAGAATTGCATACAGTGATTGATTATTTAGTTGAATTTGGCTGATTTAGATTTCTGTTGGATGGTATTTCTTCAGCAGTGCCATGATTGCAGCAGCCTTTGCCACTTCGCCATTGTCGTTGTAGTGTTGGCAGAGCACCTTGGCTGGTTCGAGGCAGTTGGTGGTGAAGAAACGGCGGCTTGCCTTATCAGCAGCTTCAAGCATCTTCACGCCAAGTTCTTCGTCTTTTTCGAAGCCCTTTTGGCCCTTGTAAACCCACATGCCTACGTATGCCAAGCATTCAGGATTTTCTTGTTCTGCGCCTTTCTTTGCATATTCCACAGCTTTAGCCTCGTCCTTTGCCACGATTTCTTCTTGGTCAGCAAAAGTCTTGAAACCATTGAGATACACTTCGAAAAGTTCAGCAGTAGCATCGCCATAGCCCATGTCGCTTGCCTTTTGAATCAGCTCAAGGCTCTTGAGCTTGTCTTCCTTTGTATCCCAAGCCGATTGCAATGTGCAGAAGCCCTTGCGTTCGAGCGCAAAAGCAGAACCTGCAGCGATACATTCGTCAAACATTGCGTTAGCGGTTTCTGGGTCCATATCTTGGTTGTAGATAATGGCAGCGAGGCGAACCTTGCTATCCATATCGCCTTCAGCCACAGCTTTCTTCAAAAACTTGCGAGCTTGGTCATAGCGTTCAGCATCGTACCATTTCTTACCTTCTTCAGCATTGCTACCAACTGGTGCAGCAGCTTCAGTAGCAGCGGGTTTTGCCTTCTTTGTTGCTTTCTTCTTTTGAGCAGTTGCGGCACCGCAAGCGAGCAATGCAGCACACAAAATCAAAACTAATTTTTTCATCTTAAATTTCTATTTTATAATTTGTTATTAAAATTCTTGTTGCGATTGCAAAGTGCAAAATTGCAACTTTTTGCGAAATCACGCAACTATTTGACCGAAAAAATCCATCCCAGTTTAATTCCAGCTTGGAAATTCAGCTCGCAAATAACCCCAATTTGAATCACTCCGCCAATTTTTCGCAAAGTAAAGTTTCTTATCAAAAGCTGCCCCCAAGTGTCCTGCCAGGAAACCAGTATCCCACCGACCATATGCTCCACTGTCTTTCCTAAATTCAGCATTGTAGGGACGCTCGGTTCGAGCGTCCGGTGTTTAGCAAATTGACGACCAATTATGTGTGAAGCGGACGCTCGGGCCGAGCGTCCCTACAATGGGTTACACAGTCTTTCCCAAATTTGCCGTTGTAGGGACGCTCGGTCCGATCGTCCGCAATTGCCATCCTATAATTCCCAATTTTCTGACACCCATTCCCCCACACTCCTTAACAAAAAAATAGTGGACTTTTCGACCTTTTTCATTAAAAGGCTACTAAGACCACTATTCTTTTTGGCACACATGCCACTTGTTTCGAATGCCTTACAGCATTCAAGATATACTCCTGTTTACAACATTCCCAGTTACTTTTCGGCAGAAATCCATCATACCGTTTCTTACTTGGTCTATGTTCTAAGCTTAGAGAGCGAGCCGGACGCCAAGGTTGTCGCGGCGGCGCGTCGGGCTGCTGGTGCCCCGAAGCGACACGCGGCAGCTCCTCTCGCTGTTGTTCCAGCTGCCACCACGGTTCACGCGGTACGACCCACTGTTAGGACCTTTAGGGTTGGTCTGTGCACTGCTGCTATAACTGCCTTTCCAGTCGCTGCACCATTCATACACGCTACCGCTCATATCATAGATGCCCAACTCGTTGGGCACCTTGGTGCCGACAGGTTGAACCTCGCTTCCACTGTTGCCATCATACCATGCCACATCACCAATGCTGTTGCTGCCGCTGTACTTGTAGCCGCGGCTCTTATTGCCACCGCGGGCGGCATACTCCCACTCTGCCTCGGTGGGTAGACGGAATTTCTGGCCGGTCATGGCGTTGAGCTTTGAGATAAAAGTTTGGCAGTCGTCCCAGGAAACTTGCTCTACAGGCAAGTTGTTGCCCTTGCAAGATGAAGGATTGCTGCCCATCACAGCCTCCCACAGCGCCTGGGTTACCTCGGTCTTGCCGATGGAGTACTCGCTCAAAGTTACCTGGTGAGTGGGCTTCTCGTCATCATATGCATCGCTGCCCTGCTCCGAGGTGC
>JAUNNJ010000118.1 GCA_030531495.1 Bacteroidales bacterium | reverse complement strand
TAAAAGTTAAAGTTGCGGAAAAATTTGGTGGTTATAAATTTATTACCTAATTTTACACCAAATACTAATCATTATCAAAAAAATGCCTGAGATTTTAAGAATATTTGGACTCCGATTTTACTTCTATTCTCGTGAACATGAACCCATACACGTTCACGTTAAAAGTGCAGATGGCAAGGCTAAATTCGACATTATCCCCGAGGGAATTGTACTTGTATACAATAAGGGAATGAAACCTAAAGATATCAAGTGTGCTGAAATGGTTCTTGAAGAGAACAAAGAACTTGCCATCTCAAAGTGGAATGAATATTTCGGAAGTTCGATGACAGAAGAAGAGGAGGAATAATTATGGAAATCACAAAAATTTGGTTTGAGAACGACCGCATATATGGTTTGACCAATGAAGGGAAAACTTTATGGCAGTCGTTGCTTTGGTACAAGCGACTTAATGCCGCAACTGATGAGCAACGAAATGACTATGAAATCGACGACGAGGGAATTCATTGGTATGCACTTGATGAGGACATTTCGTTTGAAAGTTTTGAATATGACGATCCAGAACCTCAAGGATTGTCACGAGTATTTTTGACACATCCAGAACTCAACGCATCGGCAGTTGCACGCCGCATTGGTATCAGCCAAAGTTTAATGGCTCAGTATATCAATGGCATGAAGAAACCATCAAAAGAACGAGAGAATCGAATTCTTGAAGAAATAAAAACTATAGGACGAGAGCTCATTGCCTCACTCTAACAAAAACTGCTGCCACTCTTTCTTTATTTCTTTTTTAAGTGGTGGTAGAGGCTGATGAAGAGCGTCATGAATATCATCAGCAGGCCAGATGCCACTGTACCAGCCCATCCCCACTGATTCCAGAGCGTACCGGCAAGAAATGTGCCGAAACTTCCGCCTATGAAATACGACACCATATAGATGGTGTTCATACGGCTCGTGGCTTCTGGGCAAAGATTCATGGTGCTGCTCTGATTGCTCAACTGCACGCACTGCATGCCTATGTCAATCACTATCACACCGGCAATAATACCCAAGTAACTATCATCAAATAGCGCCATTATCACCCACGCCGATATGATGAGTGCCACCCCCATAGCATTCACGCGCTCCACCCCGAAGCGGTAGATATATTTGCCAGCCACCAGTGCCGTGAGTGCACCCACTATTCCACAAATGCCAAGCATACCCACCACATCACTGCCTTGAAAAAATGGTGCTTCTTTCATTCTGAAAGCAAGGCAAGCCCAAAGGCCGAGAAACGAGCCGAAAGCAAAACCCGAACGCACAGAATACAGCAACGAAAGCGGATATTTCACGGCCAGCGTTTTGACGCTTTTCATCAGCGACACAAATGTGCCTTCATAGGTGGGTGCCACATAAGGAAACACGCAAAGCAGCACCATGGCTGAAAGTGCCATCACCGCTGCCGCCACCACATAGATGGTGCGCCAACCGAACACATGCCCCACATAGCCACTAATCACTCGCGATGCGAGAATGCCCACAAGTAATCCCGACAGCACCACGCCCACTTTCTGCGACTTTTCCTCTTTACGGGAATAGAGCGAAACGAAAGGCATAAACACCTGCGGCGATACTGAGCAAAAGCCCGTCACCAGCGAAGCACCGAGCAGCAGAAAAGCATTAGTGGAAAAATAGATGGCCAAAAGCGAAAGCACAAGCATGCCAAAATTCGCCAGCACTGTGGTGCGACGGTTGTACATATCGCCCAAAGGAATGATGAGCAAGAGCCCCAATGCGTAGCCCACTTGGGTGAGAACGGGTATTAAATTCACATAAAAAGCCGAAAGCCCAGTTTCGTCACTTATCATTCCAAGCAACGGTTGGCAATAATAGATATTGGCCACCGAGATACCCGCCATCACGGCAAGCATCGACACGAGCCAACTGGGCAACCCCTGGTCGGGCACGAAAGCAAACCTGTTTCGATTTTTTTGTTGCATAATCTCGCACAAAGTTAATCATTTCTACACAAAGCGCAAAGCCATAATTCTGCCTTAGCTGATGATAACTTGATTTTGCCATAAGCAATTATTTTGCTAATTTTGCAGAAGCATCAATTTATTCCACAACTATGAGTAATCTTTCAAGCACAACGGCACATATCGACATCCAGCATCCCGAATACTGGACGCTCCAGTTGGCGCTTTCCGCCAAGGAGGTGCAGTACACGCTATTCGACATCGACGAAGAAAATTCGTTGATTAGCGGCGCACTGCCTCTCGACCTCAGTTGTGGCAGTTACCTCAAGGCTGTGGAAAATGCCATCTACGACAATCCCGTGCTCCTCAACGACTACAAAAAGGTGCGTGTGATGGTGGAATCGCAACGATTTATGATTCTTCCTCCCGAGTTTTCCGATGAGATGGATGCCCAAGATGCCTTCGAGGCGATGTTTAACGATATGGAGGGCGACTTCGCGCTCTGCAATCTTCCTCGATGTGGCGTGAACATTGCCTACGAAATGCCAAAAGGCCTGCTCGGCTTTTTGCAACGCACATTCAACATGCCTCCAGTGGTGCATCACCTCTACCCTTTTATGGAGCACTTCAAGTTGCAAGACGAGCGTCGCACTGGCGCTTGCCTCCACCTCAACCTGCGCGACGACCGCATCGACATCCTTATCGTGCGCGACCGTGCACTGGTAATGGCCAACTCATATCCATGCACCGACACCGCAAATGCTATCTACTACACGCTGAATGCATGGAACACTTTCGGACTCGAGGCCACCAAAAACGAACTTTTTGTGACGGGTAGCAAGGCGCTTCGCGATGCCACCATCCCAACACTCAGAAAATACATCAACTATGTGATGCCTTCCATTTTCCCTGCAGCAGCCCTACGTATCGGGCAAGACGCTGTGAAGGCCCCACTATCTCTCATTCTACTTGCTCTATGCGAATAATCAGCGGAAAATACGGACGCCGTCGCTTCCAAGTGCCCACCAATATCACCGCACGCCCCACTACCGACATGGCGCGCGAAAACATTTTCAATGTGCTCGGCAACTGGGTCGATTTCGACGGCCTCACAGCACTCGACCTCTTCTCTGGCACCGGCGCCATCAGTTTTGAGTTTCTTTCTCGAGGATGTGCACAAGTGACAAGTGTGGAGAAAGCAGCCACACAATACAATTTCATTCGCAAGGTGAAGGAACAGCTTCACGACCCTAACCTCACACAAGTGAAAGGCGACGCATTTAAGTTTATGGAAACTTGCGGCACGAAATTCGACATCATTTTTGCCGACCCGCCTTACGACTTACCCAACTTTGGTACCATACCCGAACTCGTGCTCAATTCGCAGATGCTCAAGCCCGACACCATCTTCATCATTGAGCACAGCAAGGCCTACGATTTCAGTCACCTGCCCCACTTCTTCCAGCAACGCACCTACGGCAAGGTGAACTTCTCCATCTTCCGCCTCGACAGCCAAAAGTCGTCGGAGACGACAGATCGTGGTTAACTCATGTTGACTCTAAAAAAAGATAACAAGCGAGGGCGCACCATCATCACACAGGTGCGCCCTCGCCTATTCCTATCGGGGATGCGAAGAAGAAGTAAAGCCCCTATCAACCCTGACCGATTCTTTATTTAGTAGAGCAAAAGGTTGATCAGAGAAGTCACATCGCTCACGTCCACCTTGCTGTCTTCGTTCACGTCGCATCTTTTTGCTTCGAACGAAGCGTTGCCGAGAATATGGTTGATGAGCGAAGTCACATCAGTCACATTCACGTCGGAATCGGCATTCACGTCGCCAGCATATTCTGGGTCATACTCTGTTATACTATCAAACCATGACCACCCACTTACTTTCTTGTAGGCAGCGGCGCAGCCTCTTGGCACGTACAAACCAATATTGTAAGTGTTGGGGAAATAAGTGCTGATGAACTGTACCGGATTTTTTGAGCGGACATAAACAGTTTTCACATTATTGCAACGGTTAAACACGCTTGTTTCGAGGTACTCGGTTATTGAAGTGCCAAATGTCACGGTTCTCAATGCTGAGCATCCAGAGAATGCATATCCTCCAATGGTAGTCACCTTGTCGGGAATGGTGATTGATGACAATGAGAAGCAGCCTTCGAATGTAGAAACTCCTATTTCTGTGATGTTTTCACTCAATTTAATGTCGTGTAAAGAGTTGCTATACATGAAAGTGCGTGGGGCTAATACGGTCACGCTATTGGGGATGGTGATGGATTCAAACCAGCATGAAGCGAATGCCAAGGCTTCAATTCTTGTTACGCTGTTGGGTATTTGAATGTTTTTCAGTAATTTACATCCATTGAATGCTGCAGTTCCCACGGTTTCTGTGCCATCGGGAATCACAAAATCGCCCGTTTTTCCGGCTGGACAAATACAAATCGTTTTCTTGTCCTTTGAGTACATCACACCATCCACCGTGGTATACCATTTGTTGCTTGCCGACACGTCGATACTTTGCAGCGATGTACACCCAGCAAACACTGAAGTGCCCATTTTCTCAAAAGTAGCAGGCAGGGTCACCTTCTGAAGTGAAGGGCATTGATAAAATACCATTCCCTCCAACTCTTTCAAATTAGAGCCTAAATCCGCAGTTTTCAAATTGTTACAATACTCAAAAGCACTTTCTTTAATAAGTGTCACGCTTGAAGGCAGGGTCAACGTCGACATTATTGCACCACTGAAAGACTTTCGTTCTATGATTTGCACTGTTGAAGCCATCGACACTGATCCTGTGGATTTTGATGCAGGATACGCCAAGAGTGTGGTTTTGGCTTTATTATAGAGAACACCGTCTTGCGAAGCAAAATTGTTGTTGCCTGAAGCCACATTCACAGCCGTTAAACTTTGTGTGTTAAATGCTGGTGCTTCAATATTTGTAACGCCTGCGCCCAAATTCACAACTTGCAATTGCGAAGAAGAAAACGCGGATTTCCATATTTTCACAAGCGCATCGCCGGTGTTCACGGTAGTGGCATTCGTCTTCTCGAACGCATAACCACGAATGCCTGTCACTGGATAAGTTTTGCCGCCATTTTTCACACTTGCAGGAATGGTAAACGTTCCTGTCACATCTTTTGCTGAATACAGTTCGGCATAACTGTCATTCACCAAAACATATTCACTGCCATCGATAGTTGTAAGCACTTCACCTTTAGTCAATACTTTTCTGGGGGATACAGGCTCTTTCTCAGACACATCTACTTGTGCCCACATTGCACCTATTCCCATCGCAATGCACATTGCAAGAAGCGTAATTTTTTTCATCATAATTATTACAGTTTTTTCTATAGTTTATATTCTTTTTTGCAAAAACACACTCTTTTATTCAAAAACACAAAAAAAAGGATGAGCTCAGCAACTCATCCATCAACAAATATTTATTTATATGAATTTTCCTTTACAGGCGGAATGCGATTGGGAGAATGCAGCGCACATTCACTTTCGTGTCCCAGATGCGCCCAGCTTCCCAGCGAGGCATCTTTTTAATCACGCGAACAGCCTCATTGTCGAGGGCTTCATAACCCGAACTGCGAAGCACCTTCACATGTGCCACCTGACCGTCGGTTAGGATAATGAAACTGCACAGCACACGGCCTTGACGATGAGCCATATATTCATTGTAGGGATATTCGCGCGTGTTGTTTACATAATTTACAAGACCACGCTCACCGCCAGGAAAGGCAGGTTGCACTTCCACTTGCTCAAATTCATAGAATTCCACATAGGTGGTGTGGTCGGGCGACGAAGGATTCACTATACCAATTCGGCTCGCACGAGGGCGAGTCTGACCTTCAGCCTCCACTGCCGAAAACAGCAGTGCTGAAAGAGTGAGGAGTAATGAATAATATTTAAATTGTCGCATCATTCTGTTTTTCAAATAAATAGAATTCTCAAGCAAGCTTTTTAATATGGTTTCGCTTTAAAATCCAGTGCAAATATAATTTCGTTTTTGCAATTAGCAATAAGCAAACGTGCAAATTTGGAAATGATTAATAATGTTTTATGATTTTTTACAGAATCAACAAAAATGCCCCTTTGTTGTAAAAAAAAATTAAAAGGATATACGATTTTAGGGTGTTTTTCCGTTTAGAAAGTTAACAACGCGTTAAAATTACTGTATGAAAATTTCAATTCATCGCTATATCTGCATGCTCGCGGCTTGCGCAATGGGCATTGCTGCATGGGCACAAGACGGCACCACGGCTTACCAGTTTCTCAATGTGAGCCCTTCTTCACACGTCTATGGCCTTGGTGGGCACAACCTCACCATCATCGACGACGACATCAACCTCGTGGAGCAAAACCCAGCGCTCCTCGGCCCTGAATTCGACAAACAGATTGGTGTCAACTATATGAAATACATCGGCTCTACCAATTTCATGGGGCTTCGCTACGGGCAAGGCCTCACCGAACACAGCGCCATCGCCGTCGGCCTCCAATATTACGGCTACGGCAGCATGACCGAAGCCGATGCCGAAGGTGCCATCCTGGGCAAGTTCAACGCCAGCGACATCAATTTCAACGTCACCTATTCACACGACATCGCCACCAACATCCGTGGCGGTATCACCTTGAAGTACCTCTATTCTAAATATGGCGAATTCTCTGCCGGAGCCATTGCTGCCGACCTCGGTGTGAATGTCTACAACCCCGACAACGAGCTCTCGCTCTCCATCGTGGCAAAGAACCTTGGTGGACAGGTAAAGAAATTCAACGGCACCAACGATTCGAAAGACCGACTGCCGTGGGACATTCAAATCGGTTACTCACAGCGCTTTGGCACATCGCCATTCCGCTTATCGATCACAGCCTACAATTTGCGCAAATGGAGCCTCCCCTACTACGAGCCAAGCGACAAAAACAACGTGAACAGCGACCTCGTGAAAAAGGAGAGCTTCGGTACCAATTTCATGCGCCACCTCGTGCTTGGCCTTGAATTCCTGCCAAAAGACAATATGTATATCGGCATCGGCTACAACCACAAAGTGCGTACCGACATGAGCACCTACCAACGCAATTTCCTCTCAGGCCTCTCGCTTGGAGCCGGCATGAAAGTGAAAGCGTTCGGATTTGGTGTAGCATTTGCGCAGCCCCACACCGGCGCCACCACATTCATGCTCAACCTCACCACCACCCTTGGCGAGCTCCTCCGCTAACCATCACCGACAATCAAGTATTCACATACCCCATCACATACCCCATGCGGAGCAGCCCCCCTGCCCCGCATACTTTTTATATTGCCAAGCAGCCCATAAACTTTACATCAAAGGGACGGTTCTTCTATGTTGAAAACCAAATAAATTTGGCAATT
>JAUNNJ010000117.1 GCA_030531495.1 Bacteroidales bacterium | reverse complement strand
TTCTAACATCTAACTTCTAATTTCTAACATCTAACTAATGCTTTGATGATGAATTTTTTTCGCATACTGTTTTTGTTGTTTGCATTGGCGTTGCATGCTGCGATGGCTAATGCCACTGTGGCTGTGCCTGCCTATTTGAGCGACAATATGGTGGTGCAGCAGTCGTCTGCGATTGCTATAAAGGGCACATCTTCCCGCGGTGGACAAGTGGGCGTGATGGCGAGTTGGAGTAACAAGAAATACACTGCCACAGTCGATGGGCAGGGTCGTTTCGCCATAGAATTGCCTACACCGAAGGCTTCGCTGAAGGCTCACACTATCACCATTAGCGATGGCGATGTGCTCACGCTCCGAAATGTGCTCGTGGGCGAGGTGTGGCTGTGCGCTGGCCAGTCGAACATGGAGATGCCTGTGGGCGGATGGGGAAAAGTGGACAACTTTGAAGCAGAAATTCGTGATGCCCAATATCCCCACATACGCTTGCTGCAAGTGAAGAAAGGCATTGCTCACAAGCCTATGGATTGGCCGGAGGTGAATGGCGGTGGCTGGCAAGTGTGCTCGCCACGGTCGGTTGAGAATTTCTCTGCCACAGCCTATTTCTTCGCACGCCAGTTGTGGAATAAATTGGGCGTGGCAGTGGGTGTGATAGACTCTTCGTATGGCGGAAGTCCGATTGAGGCTTGGACCAGCTTTGGGGCGCTGAAGCATGCACCGGGATGCGAAGCAGATGCTGCAGAACTTGAGGCGATAGCAGGCGACGAGCAAAAACTTTTGGAAAAACACAGTCGCGATATGAAACGCTGGCGTGTGGAGTTTGAACATGCCGATGCCGGCATGGATGGCGAGCGGCCGCGTTGGGTGGGGGATATCGACGACGAACAGGCGTGGGATAAGATGAATGTGCCAGATCCGTTGACCGACAATGGAATGGACAACTACGACGGCATCGTATGGTTTCGCAAGGTGGTTGAATTGCCCGCTCATTGGGTGGGCCGCGACCTCACGCTGCGATTAGGCCGAGTGGATGATGAAGACGTGACCTGGTTTAATGGCACTGTGGTGGGCGGCACCAAGGGAAAGTCGCTCCAGCGCACTTATCATGTGCCCGCATCGATGGTGACGGGGCGCAGGGCAGTGATTGCGGTAAGAGTTTTCGACGAAGTGGGAGCCGGTGGATTGTGCGGCGAGCCCGACTCGTTGACGCTCACGATGGATGGCGAAACCATTTCGCTTGCAGGCGAATGGCGCTATCGCGAAGGCATCTCGCTCTATGGCGAGCACCGTATGCCGCAGCCGCCGAGCAGCCACAAATATTGCAGCAATTTATATCACTCAATGGTGTATCCGCTTCGCGATGTGGCTTTCAAGGGCGTGATATGGTATCAGGGCGAAAGCAATGCCTTCAGATGGCAGTACTATTCTTCGCTGTTTAAAACGATGATAGGCGACTGGCGCACGCTTTGGAAACGCGATTTCCCATTCTATTTCGTGCAAATTGCCCGATGGCAACAGCCGCAGATAGTGCAACCTGATGCCACTTGGGCGCACTTGCGCGAGGCTCAAGCCGATGCACTTTCGATAGCAGGCACGGCAATGGTTTCGGCTATCGATATGGGCGACCCTGTAGACCTTCACCCAAAAAACAAGCAAGAGGTGGCCCGCCGATTGGCTCAGGCGGTACTTGCCCACACCTATCATCAGGGAACATATAACCCGCCCGCTTATGCTGGGCAGATGGCAGTAACCGGCAACAAAGCGGTGCTCACCTTCAACCAGCCGCTCACCGTCGGCGGCGACCGTTCAGAAGGCTTTGTGGTGGCAGGGGAAGACGGACAGTGGCACGAAGCGAATGCCACAGTCGATGGCTGCAGAATAACGGTATGGAGTCCAGAAGTGGCTAATCCTGTGGCAGTACGCTATGCTTGGGCCAACTATCCACACAACAATGTGCGTTCTGCCGACGGCACCCTCCCCCTCGCACCCTTCCGCACCGACCGCGATACCGCCCCCTAATCCCCATTCTGCACCAAAACGTCGCAAATTCTGCGACGATTTTGTTTGATAAATTTGGAAATGCGACGATATTCTTGTATTTTTGTCGCAAAATATGCGACGTTATTTGTCTGCTAATGTCGCAAAATCGTTGGTTGTTATGAAATATATACACGAAAAAGATAATTGGACGGCATTTAAATGGGATGCTTCGTCAATCACAGCTTTGCTTGAAAAAGTAAGTAGGAAGCAAGGCCGCCTTTACGGCAGGTTGTCGTCGTTGGGATTCGACAGTCAACTTAGAGCGGTGGCTGAAAACCTAACATACGATGTGGTTTACTCATCGGAGATTGAAGGTGTTCGCCTTAATGTAGACGATGTTCGTTCATCGATTGCGAAAAAATTGGGAATCGAAAATATCAAACAAACCTCACCTTCTCATTACGTTGATTCGGTGGTGGCTGTGGTGCTTGACGCCATGAATCATTACGACCAAAAGCTGACCAAAACAAAACTTTGTGCATGGCAAGCTGCGTTTTTCCCCTCCGGCTATAGTGAAGGTGCTCAGATTGAAATAGGCAAATATCGCACCCACGAAGAGCATATTGTGTCGGGAGGATTTGGGCGAGAGAGGATTCACTACATAGCTCCATCACCAGATAGAGTGGAAGGTGAAATGGAAGAGTTTCTTCGCTGGTTTAATACAGAGGAAGATGCGAGTTCTTTGATTCGCTCTGCCATTGCCCACTTATGGTTTGTCAGTATCCACCCGTTTGAGGACGGTAATGGAAGATTGGCGCGCATTCTTTCAGATATACTGTTGGCACGAGCCGACCAAAGCGAGTTCCGATTCTATAATATATCTTCCCAAATCAATAAAGACAAGCATCACTATTATCAAATATTAGAGCGCGTGCAACGTGGCGATGGCGACATCACAGAATGGATTATTTGGTATGCCGAAACGCTTTCGCGTGCACTTGACGAGGCAGAGTCGATCGTGACCACAGTTTTAAACAAAGGCTTCTTTTGGCAGCGAGTTGGTGCGGTGGTAATGACCGAGAGGCAGAAGAAAATGCTGAACCTTTTCCTTGATGGCTATGAGGCGAAAATTACTTCAAAGACATGGTCGACGCTGGCGAAATGCTCAAAAGACACTGCAATTCGCGACATTCAGGATTTGATGGACAAAAACATTCTTCGAGAAGATATTCCTGGGGCAAAGCGACCGAGTTACTCTATCGTTTATGCTCTCGATGATATCGCGAGTTTTTTCACGGGTGTGGAAGTGATAATGGAAAATGGGAATTATTATCTAACGGCATTATATAAAGGCTCCGCGAGCGTTCGTGAAAGATTGCTGACACTTGATGCCGAAAGATTTAAGAAGGGAGACCTGCCGCTTGCCCATCTTCTAAACAAATATTGCTCTTATATGCATATTGGCAAATGAGTTTTCTGGACTTAAGGATATAAATATGAATCGCCAGAAGTCGTTGTGGGGGCTTCTGGCGATTTATGTTAGTGACCCTATGGGGCAACGGGATTACAGGTTTTCAAGGATACGCTTGAGCACCACTTGGCAAGATATTTCGCGGTTGGCAGCCTCTGGAATCACCAGTGAGCGTGGGCTTTCAATCACATCGTCGCTCACAATCATGTTGCGGCGTACGGGCAGGCAGTGCATGAAGTGGCCATTGTTGGTGAGCGCCATTTTTTCGGCGGTGATGGTCCAGTTCATGTCGCGGCTGATGATTTTGCCGTAGTTAGGGTCGCGGAAGCACGACCAGTTTTTGGCATACACGAAATCAGCACCACGCAAAGCCTCGTCCTGGTCGTGAGTCACCTTGGCGCCGCGTGTGAATTGCTCGTCGAGTTCATAGCCTTCAGGACATGCAATCACGAAATCGTAGTCGGTAGCAGTCATCCATTCTGCGAAAGAGTTTGGCACAGCTTGTGGTAGCGCTTTTGGGTGAGGCGCCCAAGTGAGCACCACCTTTGGGCGTTCCTCCTCTTTGTGCTCCTCAATGGTGATGAGGTCGGCAAACGCCTGCAGAGGGTGCACAGTGGCAGTTTCCATAGCGAAAACAGGACGTCCGGAGTATTTCACGAATTGGTTGAAGATAACTTCTTCATAATCGTCTTTCTTGTTTTCGAAGCGAGCAAACGAGCGTACGCCAATCACGTCGCAGTAGCTGCCCATCACAGGGATGGCTTCGAGGAGGTGTTCGCTCTTGTCGCCGTCCATAATCACGCCGCGTTCGGTTTCGAGTTTCCACGCGCCTTGATTCACATCAAGCACAATCACATTCATGCCCAGGTTCATGGCTGCCTTTTGTGTGCTGAGGCGAGTGCGGAGGCTGGAGTTGAAGAACACCATCAAGAGGGTTTTGTTTTCACCGAGAGCCTTATGTGTAAAGCGGTTTTGCTTCACTTCAAGTGCTTCCTTCACAGCGGCTTTCAAGTCGCCAATATCACTTACATGTTGAAATACTTTCATAATATCTACGATTGAGTTGCGGGAGCACTCCTTTGCGGAATGTGCCCATAGTTATCCAAATTATAGTGCAAGTTACCAATTTTTTGCGAAACCGCCGTCCTCTTGATGCGAAATTAACACGATACCCCCTTTTTTTTGTGTGAATTTGGGCTTGTTTATTAATATTTATTGTTAATTTTGCGAACGACAACGGGCACTGTGCCAGCCATGATGTTTACACACACATAGCGCACTTCTGATGTCGATAATAAATACCTGATTTCAGAAAAACATAATGATGAAAAACGATTATAGAACTTTGAGAAAAGCCATCCTGGAAAGGAGGGACGACCACGCCTTTTTGAAGTTGATGGCGAATGGTCTTGGCGAAGATGTGCTGGAAGAATTGGTGAGCGATTTTGAAAAATACCCCGATGGCAACTATCATCTCATCGCGCCCTTCAGAGAGGCGTTAGACAGAATTCAGAGAGGCAATGAGTTTAAGGACAGGATGCGAGAAGGATTGTGCAAAAGGAATGAGCCCATCACACAGCTACAGGCATGGTATGCCGACAAGAAGAGTGGTAAGGTGGTATATGCCCGCAAGCAAATTCAGAAGCGGTTTATGCACCTCGACTATGCCAACCAGTTGAAGCTGATGCGCACGATGCTTAATGGTGGAAAAACCGAGCGCGCATGGTGCTACGCCACGCTTCGCAAATGGTGGTCGGATGAGTTGGTCGGCGATGTGGAGCGTGTGTGGAATGCTCATCACGAAGAGCGATGCTCTTGGCTTTTTTCCCGATACATGCCGATAGACATTATAAGGAAATATGTGGACGAATTGAGTGTGAACTCAAACTATTACAACCTGTGCAAACGCCTTGTGGTTGAGCCGTGGTTTACGGTCGACAAAGAGAAACTGCGTCAAGTGGTAGACGACTACAAATATATGTGGATCATGTCGCAAACGAAGGAAGGCCTCACGAGCGAAGAGGCGCAGGAGGTGGTGTTTAACCGCATTGCCTACACCTATAAATATCTCGTTTACATTCGTGCTCGTGAAAAAGAAATCTCGATGGTGCACATGGATAGTTCTATCGTGAATTTGAACAGATGGACTTCGATTGCAGACGAATTATATATGTGCAAACTTCCCAATATGGACAAGATGCTCTCGAGCATGTGTCGTATGGGATTGTGGGAAGACGTGGAGCAATTCATGAAATTCGATAGCTTTATTCATGACGTTTTTTTGAGAATAGAAGGTGCGGTATTGGAACCGAAATTCAGTTTCAGAACCGGATGGGTTGAAGAGTATTCGTTGGAGGGCGAAGAAGAACCGTGGGAGTGGCTTTTTAAGTTTATCCAGTATTATGTAAAGCAATTTCCGTCGCAATACAAGAGTTTGCTGGTGTGTCCGCATAGCGTTTTTGGCGATGCAAATGGCGGGTATTTCCTCACTGGCTATCTGGCTGATAAAGTAGCAATGGATGGAGAGATTATGGGCGATGCGTTTTCGGAGTCGGGCAGCGACGACAACCTGCCGTTCTGAAAAAGTGCAGTTGTGCGGTTCTGTTGGCAGTTTTTGGAAATTTCCGAAAAATTGGTAACTTGTGTTTCGGTAAAATGCTGTATATTTGCACCGAAATCAATTAAAAATACGAAACGATGAAAAAGACTATTCTTCTGATTTTGACGCTGATGGCTTGCAATGTGGCAACCATGGCGCAGCCAAAGGTGTATATGACCAAGGAAATTAGCCCAGAGGCTTTGGTGCGTATCTATAAAGCCCTTGGCAAGAAGGCCACAGGCCGCGTGGCAGTGAAAATTAGCACCGGTGAAATGGGTGGCGAAAACTATCTTCGCCCCACGCTCATTCGTGATTTGGTGGATGAGGTGAACGGTACGCTCGTGGAATGCTGCACCGCGTATGGCGGCAGTCGCCAAGATGTGAAGAAACACTGGGAGACGGTGCATGCGCATGGTTTCGACAGCATTGCAGCAGTCGATATCATGGATGAATTTGGGCAAATGCGTATTCCGGTGACCGACAAGAAGCACATTAAATACGACATTGTGGGCGAACACCTCGGCAACTACGACTTTATGATTAATCTTGCACATTTCAAGGGCCACGCGATGGGTGGCTTCGGCGGTGTGCTGAAGAATCAGTCGATTGGTGTGGCCTCAACCGCTGGTAAGGCTTATATCCACACTGCTGGAAAGACCGATGATGCCAGCAAACTGTGGCAAAATCTTCCACAGCAGGACGACTTCTTGGAGAGTATGGCAGCAGCAGCTCAAGGCGTGGCCAACTATTTCGGCGAAAACATTCTCTACATAAATGTGATGAACAACATGAGTGTGGATTGCGACTGCAGCAGCCATCCCGACGACCCTAAGTTGAAAGATATGGGCATTCTCGCCTCTACCGACCCTGTGGCGCTCGACCAGGCTTGTCTCGATTTGGTGTTTAACCACAAGGGCGCTCCTGGCGACGACGAGAAGCCGCTTATCGAGCGCATCAACCGTCAGCACGGCACCCACATCACCGACTATGCCGAAAAGATAGGCCTCGGCAGCAAGAAATACGAACTCGTGATGATTAAATAATTCGCCTCAAGCGACGACGCATAGAGAGGGCGACTGCATCAATGCATGCAGCCACCCTCTTTTTGTTCGCCCAGCACGATAGCCCCCCACTGTAAAAATTGTGATTTTTAAGGTTTTGTAAATTGTTGAAAAATAGCAAAATAACAATAAATTACATCAAAGGGACGGTTCTTTTGATGTAAATATGAAAGGAGTGAAAATGGCTAAAAAATGGCTAAAAAGTTACTATGTTTGCAGTCGCAAGCGACTGGGCGGAATAA